>JANOXW010000064.1:0-8895 GCA_031418635.1 Acidobacteriota bacterium | reverse complement strand
GTTGACAGGAAGTTGGCAGATAGTCTCAGAAGTTTTCAAACTTTCTGCGAACTCTATCAACTATCTGTCAACTTCCTGTCAACTATCGTTTGCCGAGAATGTCGTTTGCGGAAAATTTCTGCGCGGCTTGCGCTTTTAGTTTTTCTTCGGTGGCGCGAGTTAGAGCGACGAATTGCATCCGCAAATCAGCCAGCAAGCCCTCAAGCAAGCGTTGTTCTTGCGGATGCAGATTGCCATTGGTTTTTTCGTGCAACATCGCCAAAACATCAATCCAATACTTGCCCGTTTCCAGATCAACTGAGCGTTGTCCGGTCGCGGGATGCGGCATTGCGCCAAGCGCGGCGGCGGCTTGCGAAGCCAAAGTCGTTAAAAAATTGACAAAACTCGCCGGATCTTCCGCGCCCGGAAAATCTTCCATCTCAAAATCTTCTTCGGCTTCGGCTTGCACCTGTTTTTCAACGGAGGCGTTGTCGTAAGATTCAACCGTTTCCTGACTCGGCTCATAAATCGGTGTTTCCGCTCCTTTCGGCTTTTCCGCTTTGAGTTCGACACCTTCGCGCACCGTTCCATCCACATTAAACTTGCGTCTGTCTGTAACCTTCAACGTCGGTTCATCTTCGTTTTTCAAATCTTCTTTTCCAATCATTGCTTTTTCCTACAAACTTTCTAAAAATCTATCCTTCGATAGTAGCATTTTGGCGAAAGAAATTTCAAAATCAAAAAAATCTACTTGGTCAGAATTTGATTTTTCCGAATTTTATCAAAACACATTTTCACTTTTGCTTACCCGCATCAGAGTCTTTTAAGATTTAACCATGGTGTTTTAAAATTTAATAAATCTAAAAAATCTTTTTCTTTTTTAGTGTTGTATGGTATATTTCACCGGCAAAATTCTTTTTCTAAACATCTAACTTGAGAATTTCCACATTTCACTTTATAAAGTTGCGCGAAGGTTAATTTATTGGTATAAATTTCTTTGCCAATTTGCGAAATAAAACGCAAAAAAGTAAAAAATGGTAAAGTCAAAAGAACACTTTATCAACATTTAGCCACCTTAGCTCAGTTGATAGAGCATTCGATTCGTAATCGAAAGGTCTCGAGTTTGAGTCTCGAAGGTGGCTCCATTTTTTTAAGCCGTGTCGTTTTCTTTTGAACTACGCGGCTTTTTGTTTTTGGTGAATTGAAAATGATAAAAGACATAAAAAAAGTAGTTTTGGCATATTCGGGCGGACTTGATACGTCGGCGATGTTGCTTTGGTTGAAGGAAACTTATGGGTGCGAAGTCGTCTGTTTTTGCGCCGATGTCGGGCAGGGCGACGAACTCGATGGTTTAGAGGAAAAGGCTTCAAAGACGGGCGCATCGAAACTTTATGTCGAAGATTTGCGCGAGGAATTTGTCAAAGATTTTGTTTGGACAGCCGTCAAAGCAAACGCGCTTTACGAAGGCGTTTATTTGCTTGGAACTTCGTTGGCGCGTCCGGTGATTGCCAAAAAGCAAATTGAAATCGCGCAAGCAGAAGGAGCGGACGCAGTGGCGCACGGCGCGACGGGCAAAGGCAACGACCAAGTTCGTTTTGAACTGACTTATTACGCCCTTCAACCTGATATAAAAGTCGTCGCGCCGTGGCGGCATTGGGAATTCAAAGGTCGCGCAGATTTGATCGCGTATTGTGCCGAACACGGCATCAATGTTACCGCAACCGCCGAAAAGCCGTATTCGATGGACAGAAATTTAATGCACGTTTCTTACGAAGGTGGAATTTTGGAAAACCCTTGGAACGCGCCGCCCGAAGATATTTTTCTGCTGACAAAATCGCCCGAAAACGCGACGGACAAAGCACAGGAAATCACGTTGACGTTTGAAAAAGGCGAACCTGTGGCGATTGACTGCGAGAAATATGGTGCGGTTGATTTGTTGACAAAATTGAATTTTATCGGCGGCGAACACGGCATCGGGCGCGTTGATTTGGTCGAAAACCGTTTCGTCGGGATGAAATCACGCGGCGTTTATGAAACGCCCGGCGTTACAATTTTGCAAACGGCGCATCGCGCACTCGAATCAATCACGATGGATCGTGAAGTAATGCGTTTGCGTGATTCGCTCGGCGTAAAATTCGCTGAATCAATCTATTACGGCTTCTGGTTCGCGCCTGAATTTGAAATTTTGCGCTCAATGATTGACCAAACACAAGAAACTGTTTCGGGCGACGTGCGCCTGAAATTATACAAAGGCAACGTAACGATTCTGGGACGCAAATCGCCGAATTCGCTCTACAAAGAACGCGTCGTAACCTTTGAGGACGACGCGGGCGCGTATAACCAACTCGACGCGGAAGGATTTATTCGCTTGCAGTCTTTAAGATTGCGGTTGCGGAAAATGGATTAATTTATGCGCGAAAGACCTGAAGAAGAAAAAGAATTATTTGCTAAGGCACAGGAGATAGCGAAAAAAATTCTTTCCAATGAGATTGACTCACAAGAAGCTGTTGAAAAAATTCGTGAAATTCATTTTCAGCTAGGTTATCCTGATGAACTTGAAATATGGAGTTTATTGTATGACGGACATTCTTCTGACTGGTATGACAAGTCTCGTTGGATTCCATTTATGTCAACATATAATCACGAAAGATGGCTTCAATGTGTTCGGTTAGAAGCAATAGATTTAGCAAATGCGAATTTTTCTTGAGGTAATTAAATGATTTTAGAAGCAGACAAAATCGGTTCGGCGACCTCGCCGCTTAATTTAACAAAAACAATCAGCGTGATTGATGAAAATAATGTGCCAAAAGCGGGCGATGTCGTTGTCGTGAAAGCGTTGAGCGAATCGGTAACTTACGGCAATCTCGAACTTCCGAACGGGCGTTTGGCGAAGATTAATCGCGGCGATATTTTAATCGGCGTTCTCGGCAGACGGCGTGCGCTGAAAGGTTTTGTCGGCGACGTTCCCGAATCGGTCAAGACAGGTGACAAACTGAATCTGCTGAATATGGGCGGCGTAATCGGCGTATGTAAAGGACATCATTCATCATTTTCCGACGCAATTGAGGTTGAAGTTTTGGGAATTGCTGCTGATTTTGGATTTGAAACCGAAGACCAAAAACCAAAAATTCTAAACATCGGCGACAACGCTTTGAAGCCGACAAATCATTTAAACGCTTCCGCGCCGATAGTGATTGTTGCGGGAACTTGTATGAATTCGGGCAAAACTGTCGCGGCAACTGAGATTGTCAAACAGGCGCATCACGCGGGTTTGAAAGTGGCGGGCGCGAAAATGTCGGGCGTTGCCGCCTTGCGCGACACTTTGAATATGCAGGACAGCGGCGCGAGTTGGACAGCGAGTTTTCTTGATTGCGGACTGCCTTCGACGGTTGATTACGGCGATTTGTCGCCCGTTGCCAAAGCGATTTTGAATCATTTGAATTCTTTTCAACCCGATTTGATTGTCGTCGAACTCGGCGACGGCATCGTTGGCGGTTACGCGGTTGATTCGGTTTTGAAGGACGCAGAAATTAAATCGGCGATGCAATCATTTGTCTTTTGCGCCAACGATTATGTCGGCGTAGTCGGTGGAATAACGGTTTTGAAAAATTTTGGCATCACGATTGACGTTATCGCCGGTTCGGTAACGGATTCGCAGATGGGCGAAGATTTCGTGCAAAGCGAATTCGGCTTAAATGCCGGAAATGCACGGCGCGACGGCAAGCGATTGTTTGAAATGATTATTGCCAATTGCCGAACATTCGATTTTGCTTTGACGACTTGATTATCTGTTAAAAGAAAGCGTTATCGCTGTTTTTAGAGCGTCAACCTTCTGTGGCGAGCGTTGACGGTCAAATTTTATGCGTCAACCCTCTGTGGTGAGCGTTAACATACTATTTGGTATGTTTTTGGTCAAAATTTGACCGTCAACGCTTGCCACAGAGCATTTTCAATATTTTCAAGGGTTTATTTTATGAAACAAAGCATCGCGCATATCGCTTTGGTCGTTGAAGATTACGACGATGCGATGGCGTTTTACACCGAAAAACTCGGCTTTGAGTTGATTGACGACACTCCGCAAAGCGAAACAAAACGCTGGGTTTTAGTCGCGCCGAAAAATTCCGAAGGCTGTCAATTATTGATGGCAAAAGCCGTTGGCGATGAACAAATATCTAGAATTGGCAATCAAACCGGCGGACGCGTTTTTCTATTTTTACGCACCGACGATTTTTGGTGCGATTACGAAAATTACAAATCGAAAGGCGTAACTTTTGTCCGCGAACCGAAAACTGAAGATTACGGGACAGTCGCTGTTTTTGCTGACTTATACGGCAATCTTTGGGATTTAGTCGAGTTTTCAAATATGTAAAAATCAGTCAACTCAAACATCAAATCAAGATTTGCTGAGAATATAGTTGTTGTTATGAACTTGCAAAAAAGGATAAAGCAATTCGATGGTTTTGCCGGTTGCGCCACGATTTTTTTCCATTACTTCAAAAGCGTTTTGGGCTAATTCATTTCGTTTTTCCGCGTTTCGCAAAAGGCTTAAAAAAGTTTCGGCAAGTTGTGGCGGGATTTCTTTTTCAGTCAGTTCCGGTAACTGAATAATGGCATTTCGTTCGACTAATTCATTAACTATGGTTGCAAAATTTGTTGTATAAAAGCCGGTTACAATCGCTTTTTTTTCGGCGGCAGGTTCTAAAACATTCTGTCCGCCGTGCGGAATCAGACTGCCGCCGACAAAAACGATCTCCGCCAACGGAAAAACGGAGCGCAATTCGCCGATGCTGTCTAAAAGGATTAATTCCGCAACTTTATCTCTGCCCGACTCTTCTTCCGACCGCAAAACCCAATCAAAACCGGAGTTTTTTGCCAAAACCGCCACTTCTATAAATCGTTCGAGATGACGCGGAGCAATTAAAAGACGCGGCAATTTATCCGCCGAATTTTTCCAAACTTCTTTGAAAGCCTCGATAATCAAGGCTTCTTCCGGCGCGTGAGTGCTTGCCGCGACAATCAATGGCGCGTCTTTTTCAATCGCAAAACGCCGCCGAAACTCTTTGGTCAAATCAGTTTCGGCTTCGTTAAAACTTTGGTCGAATTTGACATTGCCCGTAACTTTAACCTTGCTGTTGCGAATTCCCAAGGTTGACAGCCGTTTAGCATCGGCGGCATCTTGCATCAACGCCAAATCAACGTAATGCAAAACACGGCGCATCGTTTTCGGAATCATCGCATAGCGATTGGCAGATTTTTCGGAAAGTCTGCCGTTGACAATAAAAACGCCCGCGCCGTTTTTGTTTGCTTCGCGGATAAAATTAAACCAAATCTCGGTTTCCATTATCAAAATGACGCTTGGCTTGATGTGTCGTAGGGCGCGTTTGACGGAAAAACGCCAATCAAACGGCATATAAAAAACGAGTTCCGCGACATTGGCAAAGACTTCTTGAGCAAGTTCTTGACCTGTTTTGGTCGTCGTCGAAATTACCAGCCGATAATTCGGAAAATCTTCGAGTATTTTTTTGACCAAAGGACGCGCCGCTTGCGTTTCACCCACCGAAACGCAGTGAATCCATAAAATAGGTCGGTGATTTGCTTTAAAGTCCGGTAAATGACCTAATCTTTGCCAAAATCCATCAGCATATTTGCCTTTTCGCACCACATCTAATAGAAAGCGCGGCATCAAAATTATGAAACCAAAGGTCAAGAGGATGCTGTATAAAAAATACATTTCGAGTAGTATTCAACGAGTCTTGAGTTGTTTTTGATAAAAAACTCAAAACCGTTTGACTCCTAAATTTTACTTTACTCTCTCTATATACTTCGATTCGGTCGGATTTACCCGAATTTTTTCGCCTTCGGTGATAAAAGGCGGCACGGTGATAGTAACACCATTTTCCAAAGTCGCCGGTTTATTCGAGTTTGAAACCGTCGCGCTCTTCAAAATCGGGTCGGTTTCCGTAATCGTTAATTCAAGCGAACTCGGCAATTCAATGCCAATCGGCGTGCCTTCGTAAAATTCGACTTGCAGTTTCAAACCTGCCATCAACCATTGCGCCGCGTCGCCGAGTTCGTCTTCGGTCAGCGAAACTTGTTCGTAATTTTCCGAGTTCATAAAATGATGATGCGAACCGTCGGAATACAGATATTCCATCTCGTGCTGTTCAAGCGTCGCCCGTTCAATCGTGTCATTTGCCCGAAACCGATGCTCGAACGAACTGCCCGTTATCAAATTTCGCAGACGCGATTGCACCATTGCGCGAAGATTACCGGGCGTGTGATGCCGAAATTCCATCACTTTGCACGGTGTTCCGTCAAAAAGTATTACCATTCCCTTGCGAATATCGTTTGCTGAAAGTGCCATAAATTATTATCTCTCCATTGTCTTAAAATTGCTTGATTTAACAAAGTTTTAGTTTATTTTTGCCTCGCCGATTTGTCTAGTTGAATTGACAAACTATGTTACTAACCTTTCGATTTTCTGCCTTTTCCGCTATGAATCCTTCTTAGTTAGCTTTGAATGTTCGGAAATTGGTTGTGAATATTAAGAAGTTAGTTGTGAATCTTCAATTGTTAGCTGTGAATGCTTGAAAGTTACTTGTGAATCTTCGATTGTTAGCTGTGAATGTTCGATTGCTTGTTGTGAATGGTCATTTTTCACATATTTTCTAAATCTTTACTCAGAGATGGAAATTTCTGTTATCAACCTATTTTAATTTTTTTATTGTTGAGATGCTTGTTATTCATAAGCATCTCAACAATAAAAGGAAAACTAAATCAAATTCTTAGCGGCATAACAATATATTTGTAGCTGTAATTGGTGTCGCCGGCAATGCTCATTTGCGTTTGTCCGTTGCCGTCTTTGAATTCAAATGAGATGCGCGGTTTGCCGGCACTTTCTTTGACTTTTACTTTTTCTCCATCAGTTTCTTGCTCGGTTTCGACTGATTCAGATTCGCCTGCGCTGATGACGTTTAAAAATTCTTGCAGATATTGCGAATTAAACCCGATGTTTACTTCTTCGCCGTTATAATCCGCCGCAACTTTTTCGTGAGCTTCGCCTTCTTCGCTGGATTGTGCAACGATTTCGATTTCGTTTGCTTTAACCGTCAATCGCACGGAACGAGTTCTTTCATCAGCCATCAACGCGACGCGGCGAATCGCATTTTTCATTTCCTCCGCGTCAAACGTCGCCGTTTTGTCGTTGTCTTTCGGGATAACCATTTCATAATTCGGAAATGTTCCCGAAAGTTTGCGTGTGATTAAAAGTCTTCCTTCAACTTCAAAATAGATATGATTCGCATCTTCACCAAAACTGACATCGCCTTTTGCGTCGCGGGCGATTTTGGTCAATTCCATCAAAGCCTTTTTCGGAATCAGCGCGTCCATCGCTTCCGTCTGCGCGTTTTCCGACAGATGCTTTTCGATAAATGCAAGCCGATGTCCGTCGGTTGTAACCATTCTAGCCGTGTCGCCATCAATCATAAATTTCGCGCCCGAAAGCGTGAACCGCGATTGCTCATTAGTAATTGCAAAAGCCGTGTTGTTAATAAAATGATTAAAAATCTCAGCGGAAAGTTTCATTGGTGCGCTTTTGAATGAAGGAACTTCGGGGAAATTATCTTTTGAAACGCCTGCCAAACGAAAGTTAGATTTTCCGCAAGTCATTTTCACCCATTCATTTTCATCTTTTGTAAAATGAACATCCGAGTCGTCCAAAAGCCGCACAATGTCGAAAAGCTTCCGCGCCTGTATGCACATCGCACCCGATTTTTTAATGTCGGCTTCGGCATCGCAACGAATCGTAACATCCAAATCCGTCCCGACAATCCGAATCGTGTTTTCGCCAACCGATTCGATTAAAATATTCGACAATACGGGAATCGTGGTTTTCTTTTCAACAATTCCTTGAACAAATCCGAGTTCTTCTTTTAACACACTTTGCTTAATTACAAATTCCATATATTGCTCCTTATCTTTCTAATTATATTATAATTTTAATTTTAATGAAGTTCTAAACCATATTTACCAAAACATCGAACTTTCATCACATGTGAATCATTTTTTCCGTAATATTGCTGATCTTATATCTGAATTAGACTTTGTAGACAAAGTAGATTCAAATAAGACATCAAGAATTCTTCCGCCTATTCTGTTAAATCGCGTAGGAACTTTTCTTGCTATAAGTTGTGGCAAATCATTTAAATTTTCTTTAGGAATAAATTTTTTGAAAATTTTCAAAATTCTGAGGAACTCATCATCCGTTGAGTGAAAAAGAAAATTATCTAAAGCGTCTTCATCGTTTGCTATGTTTACACAATACTCTAAATTTGTTAATTTTTCCTTTTTATAATACTTTTGCCTTACAAGTTTTATGAAAATATCCATTTCCTGATTGGTTATTTTCATATTACTGTTAGCATAAAATTTTTTCTCCATCTTCTTTTTTCTCCATCTTCTTTAGGAAATCTTTGTCATTAAAAAGTTCTTTTTCTTTCTGGGAATTTCTCGCTGATAAGTACATTGAAGAGAAAAGTGGCAAACTGTTCAAAAGTCCAACAAATAACAAAAATATCATTAGCGCAACCCTTTCAAATAAACTCATATTTAAAGCTATGAAAGGAGTTGTAAAGAAAAAGATTAACGCAATTATGCCGAGACCTGTTCGATTGTGTTTTAACCACCCGCTTTTTATATAAGCGTTTGATATTTTTATTGCCAACTCATCAAAAAAATTAAGCATTAATTTATCTAAAGTTATACATTCAATCCGCGCCGCTTTTTACTATCTTTACTAATTTAAAAACTATATATATTTATAGTAGTAGTAGTAGTGCCTGTGGAAAAGTGGAAAACCGACTTAATCTATTATAAACACAAGTCTTATAATTCCACAGACTTTGTGGAAAACTTGTG
>JANOXW010000063.1:0-5689 GCA_031418635.1 Acidobacteriota bacterium | reverse complement strand
TTTCATTTTAGTTCTCCTATTTGAATACCTTTCAACCTCTAAGGCGTAAAAAAGTAGCAAATCAGTCGAAAAGTAGTTGTTTAATTTTTGACTGATTTTGTTTGAAAAGTAGGCTGACCGGTAACGCCGCCGCCAAAATGTGCTGTCGTGAAAACATCTTTGCTCTCACTTCTCTAAACTTTAGCCACAACATCAAAAATCGGCACGATGCCAATCAGACAGCAAATAAAATTATGGCGTTACACTTTTCAAACAATTTTTTAATAAAAATTAACCGTCGAAATGTCGTGTTAAAGTGTAAGAAAAATTATTAAAAGACAAGAAAGTTTCTCAAGTTCAACCATATCGGTAGAACCGCTGCCGGTATGTATAACAAAATCGCGTAGAGAGATGTTAAACTAAATTAGTTTATTGTGCAAACTTTTTTTAGAATTATTTGAAGCGAACCGACTGAAAATAATGAACTATAATTTGCACACCTTTCCAATCATTTAACAACCGCTTGTTCCATACAATTGGTTGAACAATAGAATGTCTTTGAGCGTAGGTTCAGGGCGTTTTTTTGTTCCATCCAAGTTCCGCATTTGGCACAGCGGATAAGTGGAACGTCTTTGGTTGAGGGTTGTTCGATTTGTTTTTCGTCCGGTTTGTCCATCTGCCGCATTTTTCTGAACATCTTCCAGACATAGAGCGCGGTTTGGATTTGGGGACGATAACGAGTGGCAATGATTATCACCAATAACGCCAATAACACTAAAATTATTAACCACTTCATTGTTTTTGTTGTGAGAGTTGCGATTCGAGTTCGGGCAAAAATTGATTTTCAGGATTTATTTCCCTGAGTCGGGTTAAATAATTGGCGGCTTCGGCAACCTTTTTTTGGCTCAATAACGCTTGCGCCGTTACCTGTAAAGTCTTTTCGTGTTTCGGGTTTGTTTGTAAAGATTTTTGAAATTCAGCCAAAGCCTTGTCGGTTTCGGGCGGATTTACTAAAAAATAGGTCAAGCCCAAATCGGTTCTAACGTCAACATCATTTGGTTTTTGCGATAAGGCTTTTTGATAAAATTCACGCGCTTTGGTCAAGTTTTCGTTGTCTTTTTTGATATATCCGATGTCGAAATAACAGTTGCCGAGTGTGATTAAAACTTCATAATCCTTCGCGTCTTGTTGATTTGCACGGGTTAAAAGTCTGGCGATTTCCGCCAACAGTTGTGCATCTTGCTTCATTGTCGCGTAGCGATACAAGGCAAGTCCGAGATTTTTTTGAAAATTGAAATTTTCGGGATTTTTATCGGCTTCGGCAATTTTTTGACGAATTTCTTCATCACTGAGAGAAACTTCGGATTTATCTTGCGGTGAAGAATTTTTCAGTCGCTCAATTTCGGCGCGAATCGTGTTCAGTTCGTTGCGGTTAAGCGAATTGGCAAGCAAAAATCCGCCGAAAAAACTGATAATGACCGCCACCAATGAAATCCAAAATACTTTCTTATTCATTCACGCAAATTTTATCAAACCGACTGATAAAAAGCGAAAGCGTTGCTGTTTATCAAACAACAACGCTCAAAAATAAAAATTCAAAAGCCACTATTTTTTATCATCCGTTGGTGGAATATATGGTAAATCTTCCGCCCGCCGACGGGTTGGCGGATCGGTTGCGCGACGGCGCGGAATAGCATTTGTCGTCCGACGATCAACACTTCCCGCGGGTAAGCCTTTGCCGTGAACAGCTTCGACCAAGATGCGCGTAATTTCCTGTGAAAGCGTCCGATGTTCCGCCGCTGCCCGACGGCGCAACGATTCTTTTAGTTCATTCGGAACATACGCGCCGATAAAAACACCTTTACGGTTTGCCATAAACAATTTGATAACTCCTTTGATTTAGTAAAATTATAAAAATATCGCCAAGCATTTTGAAACAAGTCTATAAGCCGAATTTTGTATCTGCATAAAGCAGACGGCAATCATTCATCTAGGCTGTTCGTTACCAAACAGCTCAAGCGACCTACCCAAAAACGCCGCTCGGATTTCGCCGAACTATTGAACGGGCAACTCATAAAAGCGTTTTTCTATTTGGTCTTGCACCGCGAGGAGTTTACCTAGCCGCGTCTGTTACCAAACGCGCTGGTGCGCTCTTACCGCACCGTTTCACCCATCACCACAAATCTCAAATCTCTAAAATTCCGAAATCCAAAATCCAAAATCTAAAATTGAAGTGGCTGGTCTTTTCTCTGTTGCACTTGTCGTCGTTTGATTTTATTCAAACGCCCGGACGTTATCCGGCTCGCTGCCCTTCGTTGTACGGACTTTCCTCTTTTATAATAAAAGCGACTGCCCGACTTGCTTCATTCTGCAAGGCTCAAACATCTTAACAAAAAATGTTCAACAAATACAATTCTAGTTTGTCGAGTTTGTTGAGTTCGTTGAGATAAAAGTTTTCACTCAACTTTGACTAATTTTCAATTTCAATCGTATCACCGGCTTGCAGAATTGGGTCAGGCTGTTTGCCGTCTTTGATAGCTTTTAAGTCAAATCCGAGTGGTGAAAGCAAACCGACTTCATTTTTTCGCCGAATGACAACACTTCTAATATTTGATTTTTTCAAACCGCCCGACGCTAAAATCGCTTGTGTTAAGGTAATTCCTTGATGAAAATCCTTTTGACCGGCAGAAGCGATATTGCCGCCGATATAATAAAATTGCGGAACTTGGGCGTTTTTTGCTTCGACTGATTTGAATTCGACAATATCGCCCGGAAATATCAAAATATCGTCGGATTTCGCGTCTTTTAAATCAATGTTTTCGGTTTCGGCACTGGCGCGTTTAATAACGACTTGAGTGGCGTTGGCTTGCACAATCGCTTCTGCCCGCACAACATAAAGCGGAATTGCTTCGCGTTGCAGATGTTTTTCGCCCGCTTTTTCCACTAATCCTAAAACTGTAATCGTATGGCTGGCGTGTTCACGAACCTTGACCGAAACTTGCGGATTTTCGTAAAGTTTGATTTTTTCTTTGAGCAAATCTTCAATGTCTTCGGTTGTCAAACCTAGCACCGCAACCATTTCGCCCGCTAACGGATAATCAATCGTCCCGTCATTCAAAACCGTGAAATAGGTCGAAACTTTGGACGGCGCATTTTGCAAACTGATAAATAAAACATCGCCGATGCCGACTTTATAAATTTCCGTCGGCGCAACCGCCGCATTTGCGCGTCGGGCAACTTCCAAAGTTTTTTTGGCTACCGAACGGCTTTCAAATTCCGTGTTATTAGTTTGATTTACATCATTTGTCGAAGCAGTTTTTATTGAATCTGTTGACGTAATTTGATTTTCAGGTTTAGCTTTTGTTTTCGGATTTTGTGAGTAGCGAAAATTAACTTGTTTGGTTTGCTCAGGCGGAGTTTGTCCAACAATGTTGCCAAATAGCGCAAAACCGGCGATTGCCAAACATAATAAAAATCTTTTTAACGAAGTCGTATTCATAACAATTTTAAATTTCAGCACAAAGTCTTTCTTTGCCTGTTAACAAACTGCGTTTATCGAATGATATAAGATAAAACACATTTATCGTTTGAGCAAGTTTTTTCTATCAAAGGCATAACAAAATGCCTCTGCACTTTATAAAAACCCAAAAGCACGATTTTTCTAGTAAATTCTTTTAGAGTTTGTTGGGTTTATTGAGTTTTTTGAATTTATTGAGTGTAAATCTTTCCCAACGAACTCAAAAAACTCAAAAACCCCAACGAATTAAAGAAAGCTACTTGCAAGATAATCAGTTAGTTGCTAGAATCTAACTCTTTGACACGGTAGGAGTCAGCAAAGTCGGATTTTGCAAATACCTGCCACTTTTGAATTTTGATTGATGAATTATGAGTTTTTCCGAACTCATACCGCGCTCATCAACTCGCATTCAACATTTTTGATAAGATGCTAACAAAGAACTTTGCAGTAACACGAACTACTACGACGCGCTTCTAACAGCGCGTAATTTCGGCGTGTGTTTTTTAACGCGCTAAGGCAAAGTCGCTCTTATCAAATCAAATCTTTTTCTGTAGTAGTTAATTGTTAATCGTTGATTATTAATCGTTAATTGTTTCCCTTGATTTGAAAGCGAATTTGCTTTTCGAGTTATCTTTCAGTCAAGAAAAAACTATTAACTATTAACGAAAAATTATTAACAAAAGTATGAGCGAATTAAATATCAAAGTCGGTGAAAATCAGAAAAGTCTTTCTGCGCCTGTTTCGGTCGCGGAGGCTTTGAAATCGTTTGACCGCGACGCGCTGAAAAAAGCGGTTGCGGCAAAGATTAACGGCGAAGAAGTTGATTTGAACAAACAACTTGCGCCGACGGACGAAGTTTTATCAATCGAAGCGATTTTGCCCGAAACACGCGACGGTTTAGAAGTTATTCGACATTCAACTGCACATTTGCTTGCGGCAGCGGTTTTAGATTTGTTTCCGGGAACAAAACTCGGCGTTGGTCCCGCGCTGATGGAAGATGCGCGTTACGGCTATTATTACGACATTATTGCGCCGCGCCAATTGACGATTGAAGATTTGCCCGTTATCGAAAAAAGAATGAAAGCGATGGCAAAGCAAAATTTGCCGTATCGCCGCGAAGATATTTCTAAATCGCAAATTTTGGATATTTTTGAAAAGCGCGACGAACCGCTAAAAAGAGAACTGATTGACGAAAAAGTAACCGACACCGCAAGCGTCTATTATATTGACAATTCGCCGTTTATTGATTTTTGTCTTGGTCCGCACGTTCCGCACACGGGAAAATTAAAAGCGTTTAAGTTGCTGGCATTGTCAGGCGCATATTGGAAAGGCGACGCAGAAAACGCGCAAATGCAACGCATTTATGGAACGGCTTTTGCGACGCAGGAAGAACTCGATGCTTGGGTAAAACAACGCGAAGAAGCTGAAAAACGCGACCATCGTCGGCTTGGCAAAGAGTTAGATTTATTTTCGATTCAGGACGATTACGGACAAGGCTTTATCTTTTGGCATCCGAAAGGCGGCGCGATTCGCACGGAAATGGAAAATTATCTGCGCGAAGAGCTGCAAAGACGCGGCTATGGAATGGTTTTCACGCCGCACATTGCCAAACGACAGCTTTGGCAAACTTCTGGACACGAAGAAAATTATGCTGACGGACTGTTTGAACCTGTCGGTATGCCGCCAAAATTTGGTGAAGACATCGAATTTCGTCTGAAACCGATGAATTGTCCGTTTCACATCGGAATTTACAAATCGCATCCGCGTTCCTATCGTGAATTGCCGTTGCGTTATGCCGAACTCGGAACGGTTTATCGCGCTGAATTGTCGGGAACATTGCACGGTTTGATGCGTGTTCGCGGATTTACACAGGACGACGCGCATATTTTCTGTCGTCCCGACCAAGTTACCGATGAAGTCGGCGCGTGTGTTGATTTTGCTTACGATGTTTTCAAAACTTTCGGCTTCGAGAATTTCAAAGTCGAACTTTCGGTGCGTGGCGGCGCGGAAAACAAAGGTTATTTAGGTTCTGATGCCGATTGGGAAAATGCTGAACAGGCTTTAGTTAGCGCGTTGAATCGGCGCGAAATCGGCTATGAACGCATCGAAGGCGAAGCCGCGTTTTATGGTCCGAAAATTGACATAAAAGTCGAAGATTCAATCGGACGTTTGTGGCAACTTTCGACGGTGCAG
>JANOXW010000062.1:0-3946 GCA_031418635.1 Acidobacteriota bacterium | reverse complement strand
CAATTTTCTTGGAACGGACACGATGGCTTCGTTGCTTCTGCATCGCAAATTTTACAACTGCGAAATGGCGGGATTTTCAATTCCGGCGGCGGAGCATTCAACGATTACGAGTTGGGGACGCGAAAACGAAATTGAAGCGTATCGCAATATGCTTCGCCAATTTGCCAAGCCGAATGCTTTGGTGGCGATTGTTTCGGATTCTTGGAATATTTACGAAGCGGTTGAAAAAATCTGGGGCGAACAGTTAAAACAAGAAGTAATTGATTCGGGCGCGACGATTGTGATTCGTCCCGATTCGGGCGAACCGATTGAGGTTGTTTCGCGTGTGGCGCAGATTTTGGGCGAAAAATTCGGCACAACGATAAATTCAAAAGGCTACAAAGTTTTGAAAAACGTCCGCATAATTCAAGGCGACGGTGTGAATGAACAATCTATTCACGCGATTTTGCAGAGATTGAAAAACGAAGGTTTTTCTGCTTCAAACATTGCTTTTGGAATCGGCGGTGCGCTTTTGCAAAAGATTGACCGCGATACTTTGAGATTTGCTTATAAATGTTCGGCGATTGTTTCAAATGGCAAACTCATCGAAGTTTATAAACAGCCGATAACCGACGCGGGCAAAAACAGCAAACGCGGAAGATTGGATTTGATAAAAGACGAAAACGGCGAATACAAAACCGTCAAACTCGAAGATGTCGAAACAATTTCCGCCGAAAATTCACAACTGCGAACGGTTTTTGAAAATAGTGAACTTTTGGTTGACGACAGTTTAGACGAAATCAGAAAACGAACAGCGGAAAGAAAGTAAAAATTTAAAAATGAGAAGTGAGTGTTTGCAAAAGCCAAATTATCCTTGATTTGCTTTTCACTTCTCATTTCTCATTGAAATTTTTAATCTGCAATCGTCCGGTTAAACTTGCGATGACGGTGGCTAATTCGTCGGGTTCGACGGGTTTTGAAACGTGATTTTGAAAGCCGGCGGAAAGCGCACGCATTCGGTCTTGGGCGCGGGCGAAACCGGTCAAAGCGATTGCCGGAATGTTTCGGTGCTGTTCGTTTGGCAAGACGCGAACACGGCGAATCAACGAATATCCGTCTTCGTCGGGCATTCCAATATCGGAAACTAAGACATCGGGATTTTTTTCTTCGAGTTGCGTGAGCGCATTTTCGGCTGAATCCGCTGAAATAACACTTGCGCCGTGAAAGGCTAAAGATTGGGTTAAAAGTTGGCGCGTATCTTCGTCGTCGTCAACTATCAAAATCAAAAGTCCGTCGAGTTTTAGGGTTTCAATGGATGTTTGGTTTTTCTGGTTTAATGTTTCCCGAATCTCACTTTCTTCTTTGGTCGGTGCGGTTATCACGGGCAACCGGATTATAAAACTCGATCCCTTATTTTCGCCCGCACTTTCGGCGCGAACCGTGCCGCCGTGCATCTCGATAAGATGGCGGACGATTGCCAAACCGAGTCCGAGTCCGCCGAATTTTCTGATGCTCGAAGCGTCGGCTTGCCGAAAACGCTCGAAAACGTGCGGCAAAAATTCTGGGTTGATGCCGACACCCGTATCTTTTACGCTGATTTCCGCATCGCCGTTGGTGCGCTTGATTTCGACGCTGACTTTGCCGCCGTTGGGTGTAAATTTGATGGCGTTCGAGAGCAAATTCCAAATAACTTGTTGAAGCCGATTCGGGTCGCCCGAAATATGGCTGACATCCGAAGTTTCCTTTATTTCCAGCGTAATTCCTTTTGCTTGCGCCGCTGGTTGAATGGTTTCAATTGCCGTTTCGACTATGTTAATCGGTTTAACGCTAATGACTTCGAGCCGCAATTTGCCCGAAATAATCCGCGAAACATCCAGTAAATCTTCAATCAAACGATTTTGTGATTCGGCGTTGCGGACAATGGTGCTGATGGCTTTTTCGGTTGTTTTCGCGTCAACATTTCCTTTTTCTAAAATTCGTCCCCAACCTAAAATCGAATTGAGCGGAGCGCGAAGTTCGTGCGAAACGGTGGCGAGAAATTCGTCGCGCATACGGTTGGCAATTTCGGCTTCTTTGCGGGCGATTTTTTCGCGGTTATGTAATTCTTCGCGCTCTTTTTCAGCTTCTTTGCGCGTGGTGATGTCGGCAACCGTGCCGAGCATTTGCGCTAATTTGCCGCCTTCGCCCAAGACTTGTCCGCGCACCCAAATCCAACGAATTTCGCCATCTGCCCGCCGAATCCTCGTTTCAATATCCAAATCCGTTCCGTTTTCTAGTCCAATGCGGAAATTTTCGGCAACCATTTCCTTGTCTTCGGGCAAAATGTGGTTGAGAAACATTTCGTATGTCCATTCGGGCAAAAGTTCCTGATAGCCGAAAATTTGGTCGTGGCGTAGCGAACGAGTCGCCGTGTGGTCAGCTAAATTCAAACTCCAAACACCGAGTTCGGCGACATCCAAATAAAAATCGGTCTGTTCTTTGCCGTGTCGCAAAGCCATTTCGCTTAGTTTGCTTTCCGTAACATCGCGGCAATTGCCAATAATTTGAAAAAGTTCGCCGTTTTCGTCAAACAAAGGTTGTCCCGTGCAATTATTCCAACGAGTCGTGCCATCCGCCATCAAAACGCGAAATTCGGCATCGAAATTTTTGCGTTCGGCGAGTGATTTTTGAAACATTTCTTCAACCGTCGGGAAATCTTCTTGGTGGATGCGGCTAAACGCCTTTTCGCGTGAACCGTCAAATTCTTCCGTGGCGAGTCCGAACAGCGACATACTTCGTTCGTCAATTTCCGCCTTATTAGTTTTCAAATTTAATGTCCAAGTTCCCAACTTTCCGGCTTCGAGCGCGACGCGGCGGCGATATTCAGCTTGTTCGCGCTGTTTTATTTGCTCTTTTAATTCTTCGTTTTTCGCTGAAAGTTCCTGAATTCTCGATGCAACGCGCTTTTCTAAATCTTGATTAGCAACGCTGATTTTCTCTTCTGCGTGGCGTAATTTTCCGACTGACCGATAAACCGCAAAATTTGCCAAACCCAACGACACGATGCCGACAATCGTCCCGAAAGCTAATAAAAACAAAGTGTTGCCGATGCTATCGGTCAAATCGTCTTCGCGTTTTTTCAAAAGATTTGTTTCTTCGACCTTCATTTTCCCGATGGAAAGGCGAATCTCGTCCATCAACGCTTTGCCCGTTCCACTCGTAATGCGCTTACTTGCTTCTTCCAACCCTTGATTTCGCCGAATTTCGTTATTAGCTTTTATAAAATCGAGTTTTTCCTTAATTAAACTTTCGAGTTTGGTAATTTCCTCCAATTGCTTTGGGTTGTCCGCCAAAAGTCCGCGCAAATTGGATAGATTTTGCCCGATTTGTTGATTAGCCAGATTAAAAGGTTCTAAATAAGATTCGTTGCCGGTAATGACAAATCCGCGTCCGCCGGTTTCGGCATCCGTTATTAAAATAAGTATATCGTTGAGTTTCAACAAAGATTCCTGAGTGTGTTTTTCCCACTTTAATGCTTCATTCATCGCATTTGAACTTCGATAGGCAAAAAAACCGAGCGTCAAAAGTAACAATAAAGCAAAGATAAAGGCTAATTGGATTTGTCTTTCGAGAATTAGTTTCATTGTTTTGGAACTTAGGACATTTTGTCCGCATTTCTTTTATTAAACCGCAAACCCGCCGTTATTCACAAGCCAAACCGCCGAATGTCGTTGAATTTTAGTTTAATGCAGATTATATTATTCGCATCTAAAAACGACTTGTCAGCGAATAAATAAGCAGAGAGGAAAGAGAAAATGACTTTTGAAACAAATAAAGATGTGCTTGATTGGTATGAAAAACAGCCGCGAACTTTGACCAACGAATTTATCAATAATATCGCGTGGAAAGATATAAAAAATTATCCATTAGATAAAAAATTCGTGCCGGTTTTGCTGTATATGCGCGATGTCGAAACGCTGACCGATAT
>JANOXW010000061.1:0-3046 GCA_031418635.1 Acidobacteriota bacterium | reverse complement strand
TTGGTGAATGTGGTTGCGGCGGAAATCATCACTCCGTCTTCAATCGTTACTTCGGCACAGATGTAAACCAACGCATAGATTTTTACGCGGTTGCCGATTTTCACGTCGTAAGCGATATAACTCTTTTCGCCGACGATACATTCTTCGCCAATAGTCGCGCCGTGCCGAATATGAACGTTATCCCAAACGCTTGTCCCTTCGCCGATAGTTACGTCGTCTTCGATAATTGCTGTTGGATGTATTTTAGGCATAAGATTTTTTGCCCACGAAATACACGAAAGGCACGAAAATAAAACCAAAACCAAATCTTATTTCTTTTTTTCGTATTTTTCGTGTATTTCGTAGGCAGATATTTCTTTATTTCTTTGCGGTTTCGCTTTTCTCGATGACTTTCTGCCACAGATTTTGATTCAAAGATTTATACGCGGCTTCGATGACTTCGACGGAAGCGAGTGCATCCGAAGGTTTGGTTAAAAGTTCTTCACCTTCGAGAATCGCATTTCTAAAATTCTCGATTTTCGATTTGAACGCCTGAACTTTGTCGTAGCCGGTGCCGAAAATCGTCCAATCGGGCGATGAATTTAGTTTGTATTTCGATTCGCGCCAACCGATGTGCAAAGTTCCGTTTGTGCCGTAGATGCTGATGAAATTCGGGAGTTCTTTGTTGATTCCCCAAGTTAGATCAACGCTTGCGGCAATTCCGTTTTTGGTTTTCGCTAATAATTTGACGTTTTCGTCAACGCTTAAACCTTGCGTTCCCGAAGTTTCGAGTGCGAGAACATCTGTGATTGCGCCAAGGAAATAGCGAATAATATCAACCGAATGTGTGCCGTTGTCCATCAAAACTCCGCCGCCGGAAATCTCGAAATCCGAATTCCAACGCTTTGACATATCAACTTTTGCCGTGAACGCATTTTCAAACTGCACGACTTCGCCGAGAACGCCTGAAGCCAAAATCGCTTTCGCTTTGACGACATCTTCGCAGTATCGAAATTTCGTCGCCATCGTGAATACAACGCCTGTTTTTTCGGCGGTTTCAATCATTGACCGCGCTTCGGCAACCGATAAACAAAGTGGTTTTTCGCACAAAACATTGACCTTGCGATTCATAAAATAAGTCGCAATTTCTGGGTGCGAATTCGGCGGCGTAGAAATGATTACTGCGTCAATTTCCGAATTTTCGGCTAAAGTTTTGTAATCCGAAAATGCCTTCGCGCCGAAAGGTTCGGCAAATGCTTTCGCCGAATCTTGATTGATGTCGGCAACTGCAACTAATTGACAGCAATCGCTTTGCTGAAATGCCTGCGCGTAAGTTTGGGCAATTCCGCCCGTTCCGATAAGTGCAAATTTTAGTTTGTTCATAATTTTATTCACCACAGAGACACAGAGTTCACAGAGATTTTAAAAACATTTTGACTTCTCCGTGTTCTCTGTGTCTCTGTGGTGCAGATTTTCCTAGTTTTCAAAACAACGATTGCCGCCGCAGACGACGCACGAATTGCTGTCGGTAGATGCGTCCACAATTTTTACTGCTTCGACAGCTTCACGAATTGAATCCGCCAAAAATTCAGCGTGTTTCGCTTCGTATTTTTCATTAATTGGTAAAACGAGAACGTCGTGCAAGCCTTTGATCGTGCCTTGGAAATTGTCGTCGTTGTAGTCAACAGCTTCAGGACGCGCTAAATTAAAGGGAAAATGCGAATCACCGAGCGTGTTTTGGTCGCGGAAAACCATACATTTATACGCCGGTTTGACGACGTAACGTGGCGCAGAAGCGACATCATAAACTTTTAACGCTTTTGCCAAACCGACCGCGCCGTCCTGAATTTTTGAATCGTCAACGCGCAAACAATATTTCCAATAAACGTGCGTTGCGCCTTGTGCAGATTTATAAACTTCGATGCCGTCAATATCGGCAAGTTTTTCGTCCAAAATCTTCGCCATTTTTTGACGTTGCGCGACACACGCATCGAGTTTTTTCAGTTGTTCAAACGCCAAAGCCGCTTGCAATTCGGTCATTCGATAATTCAAGGACGCGAAATAATGATCGGGATTTGGATCGCCGTAACCCCACGCTTTGTTGATAAAAAGATACATTCGCCGTGCGATTTCGTCGTCGTTGGTAACGACAATTCCGCCTTCGCCGGTCGTTAAATGTTTGCCTTGCTGGAATGAAAACGCGCCGATTTTGCCAATCGTGCCGACTTTTTTGCCGTCAACCGTTGCTAACGGCGATTGCGCCGTGTCTTCGATGACAGGAATGCCGCGAGCGTCCGCAAGTTCCATAATTTCGCTCATTACGCACGGATTTCCGAACAGATGCGTAACGATAATTGCTTTCGTTTTTTCGCTCAAAACTTTTTCAATCGTCTGCGCTGTAACATTTAAAGTTTTTGGACAAACATCTGCAAAAACCGGAATCGCGCCCTGAAACATAATCGGTGTCAACGCGCCCATATCGGTTATCGAAGTCGTTACGATTTCGTCGCCCGGATTCGGATTTATCGCGGCAATCGCAACGTGAACCGCCGCCGAACCCGAATTGCAGGCGTAAGCGTATTTTACGCCCAACTTTTCGGCAAATTCTTTTTCAAGCAATTTGCCATATTTGCCTTTGGTCGTGATTAACACGCCTGATTGCAACACTTCCGTAACGGCGGCAATTTCCTCTGCGCCAAAAGTTCGCCCTGAAATATCTTGGTCTGATGGTAATTTTATAATTTCTTTTTCTATTATTGGTGTCATATTTTGTTAATGGCGAATGGTGAATGATGAATGATTAATTGCATCCGAAAAACACAATTAACTATTAACCACTGACCATTGACTAGATTTTTTTATCAATATCAATCTGCGGTTGCAGGTTTTCTTTAGGTAAAGAAGTTTCAATCGCTTCGTTTTTCCTTAATAATCGCTCTTTTGAAAGTTGCGAAAGTAATCGCAAATGTCCGAAGATGGTTCGTGCCGTCTTCATTTTAGAAAATCCGAAAAGGCGAACTTCTAAAAGTGCCGGATATTCGACAATATTTCCGCCACGCAAATTGAG
>JANOXW010000060.1:0-9534 GCA_031418635.1 Acidobacteriota bacterium | reverse complement strand
CATTGGGATTTAAGGCGCGAATTAGAAAGCGATACGGAAATACTAATTGACGATGCTGTTTTAGGCTTTAGTAGTGGTGAAAAAATGAATGTAGGAATTGCGGTAGTTACACCCGCTTTATACATTAGCGCATTGTTAAATAGCGACTTTTTAAGGGGTGGAAGAAAGGAAAGAATGGCAATGGACGACCAAGAAAACCAAATAACCGAAGATGCTCTGCTTGAAAAAGAACTATCTTCGGAAGAATTTACACAGGATATGTTTCAAGGCTCTTTAAGAAAAGCTAGTCGGAAGATTTCTGAACCTGTTTCAGAAAGGAAAGAAACATCGGAGTAGTATCAAAACGTCGGGTATATCTGAAAGCGTATTCATTAACGTAAGTTTGCAAGTATTTAGGACTGACTTGGTGATAAACGCCGCGAATACCTGTTTTAACTAGCGACCAAAAGCCTTCAAGCGAGTTGGTATGCGCTTCGCCGATAACATATTGCTTTTGACCGTGAAACACTCTTTCGTGTCCATAGCCTTTATTTGACAATTGATTGTAAGACGGAAATTCGTCGGTATAAATCATTGTGCCTAATTCGACTTTATCTTGAATCAAAGGAATAAGCGTTTTAGCTTTAACATCAGGCACGACACGGGCGATAACAGCACTTTGACGCTCGACAACACCTGCGACAATGGTTTTATTTTCCGAACCGCGTCCGCGCTTTCCGCCTTTCATTTTTCCGCCGACATAGGTTTCGTCGGCTTCGACTTTTCCGCTTAATGTGCGGTCATCTTCGGAGAGCATTGAACGGATTTGTTTGAACATACGCCACGCGGTTTTATAAGTAACGCCGAGTTCGCGTTCAAGTTGTTTGGCAGAGATGCCGCAACGGGTTGAAGCCATTAAATAAACGGCGTAGAACCAAAGACGCAAAGGCGTAGTGGATTTGTGATAAATAGTATCAGCCGTTGGGTGAACGTGATTGCCACAAAATTGGCAAGAGTAACTTTTGCGCGATGCAACGCGATAGTGATTAGTGATTTTTTGACAGGTTTCGCAAAAAATACCGTCTGGATAAAGATAGTTTTTGAGCCATTCAAGACAAACATCATCGTTTGGGAATTGCTTTTCAAAATCTAAAAGCGTGTATTTTTGCATTTTCGGTCTTTTTTCTTTTGGCTCTTTGGTTTTCATAATTGGTTTCCTTGTCTAAGTTACCTACAATGATACCAATTATTTTACCTACTGTCAAGGGATAATTACCAAAAAGAATTTATTTTTGTGAATTTTGTGCCTTTTTGCGGATATTTTCACTGATTTACCTTTTAGCTTTTTTTTCGTGCAGAGCATTTTCCGCGATGTTCGCAATCCACCAAAACGCGCCTTTTACGCCGAGATGTTCAAACATCAGCTTAAAGACTTTCGGGTGAATTCTCGCGGTTTTCGCCAAAACTTTTTTGAACGAATCGAACGGAATGCGGTCTTGAAAAATTTCGCGGCTGATTTCCGCATCCAACTTGCTCAACGCCGACATTACAGCATTCATCGTTTCGTTGACGACGAATGATTTACTGTTCGGCATCGGGCGCATAAATTCGGCAAGACTCGACATTTGCGCGACGCGCGGTTCGTAGGCGTTGATATTAGAGAGCGTTTTTTCGTCGAAAGAGTTTTCTTGTAAAGAAGTTTCGGTGGCATCAGTCAGTTTTCGCAGATTTCTAACGTGAGAACCGAAACCGCAAAATGTCAATGGACTTGATAAACCTGCTGCGTCGCCGATGAGTAAAACTCTGTCGGTTGCGGTTTTTTTGACGTTGTTCCAGCCGTGATGATAACTCGGAATATAACCGAAAACGGGTTTGACGACGCGCCATGCGCCGTTTTTCGTTTTGTAATCGGGCAGTTTTTCAAAGTAATCTTCAAACAATCGAAACAAAGATTTGTCGGCTTTTGATTCCACCGAATCGTAGAAAAACAGGTAAGTCGTATATTCGTCTTTAACCGAATTTCCCGCGAAACCTTCCCAAATCAATTGGCGATGGTCGCAAACATCTTCGGTGGAAACTAAAATCTCGCCAACGGAAAAATCTACTTCTTTTTCATCTTTGCCGCGTTTGAAACCTTTGGCAACCGTGCCAACCGTCGGGCAAACGTGTGTGATTGATTTGCCGTCGTTTATTTGGCGCGAAACGGGCGAATTTGTTCCTGTCGCGTCAACAAAAAGTTTGGCGGAAAAGATTTTTTGTTTGCCTGTTTGCGTGTCCTCGCATTCAACCAAAACTTTTTCTTTGTTCACAAACACTCGCACAAAACGCAAATAATTGATTATTTTTGAATTGGTTTTTTTGACTTTTTCAACCGCGAGATTTAATAATTTGTCGGCTTCAATTGCCACGTCCAAAACATTATCCATAAAAAGCGGCGGCGTTTTTATCTTGGAATTTGCGTCGTAAAATTTGATGAAGCCAGTTTTGTAACGATTGGCGACAGCGGTTTCGATTTCTTCATTAGTAAAAAGTTCGGCGCGGACAAATTCCTGCAATTCTTCGTCGGAGATGTTCCAATCGCGGTGCGTTTTGCCGACGGTGTGCGCGTCGAAAACCAAAACTTTGCGATTATATTTCGTCTCCATTACCGCTGCGTGAAGCAATCCTAAAGTTCCGCCAGCGTAAATGATGTCAAATTCGCCTTCGATTTCTAAATTTTTTGGTGCGGAATCGTAAAATATAACTTCTTCCGTTTTGTCGGGATTTTCACGCACTTCTTGCCAACGCTGTTCGATTTCCCAAACTCTTTTTAGCCACGCCTCACGATTCGGCAGAGAAGCCAGAGATTCGACCGTCTTTGGAAATTGACGGCGAAGGTCGGTTAAATTTGGGAAATTGTTTTTCATAGCAAAGACTTCAACTAAATTAGAACAGGATGCGCTAGATTATTCAAAAACGGGTTTTTAGGATTTGCTGACATTTTCGCTTGATGGCAAAAGGTTTGAATGTTTTGTATAATTATAGCTTGATTCGCATTTGAGAGGAGTTTATAAAATGTCAGTAGTATTAGAAAAAACGCCCGTTATCGAAGATTATCTCGTCATGGCGGACGAAGAAATTTATGAACGCATCAAAGCGGCGCGTGAAGAACTTGGTTTGCGGGTTGTTATTCTCGGACATCATTATCAGCGCGACGACGTGATCGAACACGCTGATTTAACGGGCGATTCTTATCAACTTTCGGTGATGGCTTCGCAGACGGACGCAGAATTTATTGTTTTTTGTGGCGTTCATTTTATGGCGGAATCGGCGAATATCTTGGGGAAACCGAATCAGCGCGTGATCTTGCCCGATTTGGGCGCGGGTTGTTCGATGGCTGATATGGCGAATATCGAACAGGTCGAAGACGCTTGGGAACAGCTACGCGAAATCGGTGTTGTCGGCGAGAATTCAAAAGTTGCGCCGATGACTTATATGAATTCGACAGCCGCGATAAAGGCGTTTTGCGGGCGCAATGAAGGAGTTGTTTGCACTTCGTCAAACGCCGTTCCGTTATTTGATAAATATCTGAAAGAATTTGACAAAATGTTCTTTTTCCCAGACCAACATCTCGGCAGAAATACGGGTTTGAAGTTCGGAATTCCGCTTGACAAAATGGCTTTGTGGAATCCGCACGAAGAACTCGGCGGCAATACGGAAGAAGAACTGCACGAAGCGCGTTTGATTTTATGGAAAGGACATTGCTCGGTTCACGGCAGATTCAAGCCTTGGCACGTTGACCAAGTTCGCAAGGAAACGCCCCAAATCAAGGTTCTCGTGCATCCCGAATGTATGTATGAAGTCGTCGAAAAAGCGGACTTGAACGGCTCGACTTCGTTTATTATCAAAACGGTTGAGAATGCGCCAAGCGGTTCAAAATGGGCAATTGGTACGGAAGTCAATCTCGTCAATCGTCTGCAAAAACGCTTTCCCGATAAAGAAGTGCGTCTGCTGTCGCCTGATTTATGTATGTGCGCGACGATGTATCGCATCGCGCCGCAAAATCTGGCGTGGGCTTTGGATAATTTGTTAGTTGGAAATGTCGTCAACGAGATTGTTGTTGACGAAGAAACTAAGAAATGGGCGACGGTTGCTTTGGAA
The DNA here is from genome assembly GCA_031418635.1 of Acidobacteriota bacterium. Taxonomy (GTDB): domain Bacteria; phylum Acidobacteriota; class Blastocatellia; order Pyrinomonadales; family Pyrinomonadaceae. The sequence continues at coordinate 5,415 of JANOXW010000060.1, read as the reverse complement.
CGAATGATTTCGTTCACTGAACAAAGCCAAGAGAAAAAGAATTAATCCACTAATTAACACGAAGAAAGCACGAAGTTTTTTTTATCAAATTTGTTCGTGTTAGTTAGTGGATAAAAATAAAATGGCAGAGATAAATAAAAAATTACCCGAAAACAAATCGGGTAATTTTTATGTAGATAAACAATGTATTGACTGCGACGTTTGCCGCGATACTTCACCTAAGAATTTCACACGAAACGACGAAAACGGCTATTCGTTTGTTTATAAACAACCCGAAACGCCCGAAGAAGTTGAACTTTGCGAAGAAGCGCGTGATGCCTGTCCAGTCGAAGCGATTGGCGATGATGGGGTTAAGGTTTAAGGTTTCTGGTTCAAGGTTAAAAGTTTTTTGGATTTAATTTGAAACCTTGAACCTTGAACTAGAAACCTTGAACCACAAACCAACCTAAGGTTGATTAAGCGGTGGCGGCGTAAAGTTTTGCAAGAAACCGATAGCTGCCGGGAAATTTGCTTGGGTTGGACGAGTGCCGGTTATCACCCATTGATTGATTTGATTAACCGCTGTTATCAGTTGCGGTCCGGTGAAATTACAATGACCATTGCCGTCCGTATAAGTTTGAAACAATCGGCTTCCATGTCCGGTTGCTCCTACTGTTTGTGCGTAGGCAAGTTCGTGCGAAACCGGAACAAGCGGGTCAACCAAAGTGTGCATCGTCAACACGGGAAATCCGACTCTGCCTGTATAATTGGCGTTTTGTTCCAGATAAAAGCGCGAAAAATGCGAGGCAGAGATGTTGCGTTGCGCGTTCATCGCCACCAACCAATTGTTAATTATGGCGGGCGGCACACCTAAAGACATCAAATAGCCCGTTTCTGCCGGTGTCAAACTGTAATTTCGATTGAGATTTTGAATAATCGGACCTTGAGCGCGGCGTTCGAGTTCGGCGCGGGCTTCGGTCGCAAAAAACATATCGGTAAAAACCCAACCCGGATAAAAAGCCGGCGGTGCGGGCGGCACAATGCCACGTCCGGGCGTGCCGACAACTAAACGGATAAATTCATAGCCGGGAAAACTTGCCGGCGCATTGACTTCCACCAACACTTTCGGTAAAACTTCCGTGTCAAAATCCAAATCGTCGCGCACATCGGCAATCGTTCCCCAACTTGGAAGTCTGCCGAAAACCGTGTCGTAAGCCAGCAGTAAATCGCCCGACGAATCCCAAGAACTCGTTGTTCCCGCGCCAACCGCGCAACCGCACAACGCGCCGTCGTAAAAAGTTCCGCCAAATTGTTCCATACTCTTGAAACCGATAACCGTTCCCATCGAAAACGCCCAAATAATTGTGCGTTGTGGTTGGGCAACGTGATTGCGGAAAAAGAAGACCAGATTTCTCATATCTTGAACCCCTTCTTCAACCGCCCAACCATTGCGTTGATAAGCTGTGCCGGCAAGCGCGTAGCCTTGCGCCAGCAAAGGCTGTTCGAGAGCTGCACTCGGCGCAACATCAGGATTGCGGTTGTCAACTTCGCCCGGATGGTCGGCAAGGTCGCGGTAGCCATGACCATAAACAAGCAATGTGCCGTTCCAATTTGCCGGCACGACCACGCGATACGGTGCGCCGCTTATCATACCCGTTATATCAATCGGTCCGATGCCTTTCGGCTCACCACCCTTCGATTGAGCGTTAACCAAAGACAACGAAAGAACGAAAATAATCAAACCAACGAAAAATGTTTTTTTTAACACGAATTTATCCTCCAGAAAGTTTTTTTGAACAAATATTGCTTTTCGTAGCGACCCAAACTTTGACTCTTTGTCTTTGATTCAGACAAATAAACGAAACCGACACCTGAAATTCAATATTTATATGGAAAGTGTAATTATTCTACTTATATTTCAACAGTTAAGTCAATGCGTTTGTGGATTAAAGCGAGAATCGGATGAAAGTTTATTCAAAAAAAAAGCCGAATCAAACAAAAATTTGTCTGATTCGGCTTTGCGTGTTTTTCAAGAAAAGGTTTAGCTAACAAATCTGCCCAAATAATACGGCAACATTTTGCGCCACCAATCCCAATCGTGATTAACATCGTGTCCCCAAAGTTCGCACAGATGCGGAATGCCTTTGCTGTGCAGAACGCCTGAGAATTGACGACTTCTTTCGGGAGCTTCAAACGCGCCTTGTCCCGTAACAATAACGATTGAATCGGCTTTTTGCAGAAGCGGCAAATGATAATCATCGTTCAAATTTTGGACATACTGAATCGGATTGTTGAAATAAACATTGTCGTCGTAATAATTTCTGAGATAAGAGCGAATGTCGTAACTGCCGCTCATCGCAATCGTGCCGCGAAAATTGTCGGGATGCTTAAAGTAACAGTTTGCCGCTAAGAACGCGCCTAACGATGCGCCCGTCGTCATTGGTTTTGCATCGCCTCCGCATTCATTGCGAATCAGCGGCAAAACCTCATCCATAATATAGCGGTCATAGCGCGTCAGCAGTTCGGCTTTCCAACTCGGCGATGCTTTGTCGTTCAAAAGACTGTGGCGATTGACCGAATTTATCGAATAAGCGCGAATCAAACCCGATTCGATAAACGGTTTAACCGCATCAACCAACAAAAAACGTTCATATTCAAGATAATCCGCTGCCGCCGTCGGAAACATTAAAAGCGGATAACCCGCGTGTCCATAAGCCACTAACGGCATTTCCATTCCAAGATTATGACTATACCAAGATGTCGTATCACGACGCATATTTTTTAGACTCCAATTAATTAAAGATTTAAATTCAATTTTGACTCAAAGAAATACTAATGAAAGAACAGGCGATTCATATCGCCTGTTCACAAATGCACTACATTCTACAAGAGCATCAAATATCTCTGGCAAACGGAAATTGAAATCTTCAGTATCGAAAACTTCAATATGTAACATTTCTCCTTTCGTTAGAGAGAACCGACACATTCCATCGCCTTCATCAAGATAAGTAAGGCAATCAATCCAAGCATCCATATTCATTCCATAAAAATCAGGAAAGCCAAATTCTTCTTTGCACAATAAATGAAAAGACTCCCAATCTTTAATCGTTCCTTATAGGTTTAATTCCCCGTAGCTCTGCTACGGAAATAAGGAAAAATAAAAATTCCGATTCAATACCTCGCGGCTCTGCCGCGCGGAAAATTTATTTTGCTTGGTATCTAAGCTAATCTTTGCCATTGCATTTTATTTGGCAATCGTAATCTCCCGCGTCGTCGAATTATAACCGCCGTTGTCCACGAAATTTCCTTCTTTGTTGACGAGTTCGAGTTTGACCGAATGTTTGCCGTCCGTCCAACCTTTTAACCAAATCGGCGACCATTTATCAATAAACTTTGCTTCGCCGCCGTCAACCGAATATTTGACGCGATATTCGCCACCGTCGCCTGTTAGTTTCGCGTTGGACAGCCAAAAATCAATCATAATCGCATCTCCATCTTTGTATTCGCCTTTCGGACGGCTATAAGTCAACAATGGCTTGCTTGCGTCAACCGCGCCTGTTTCTTTGCCTTCGGACATCGTTTGATTCGAGTTGGTCGTCGTCGGTTTTGACGCATCTGCGCCGCCGTTTTTGACGGTGAATCTTACCATCTGAAACGCACCGGCAACTTTATAACTCTCGTGCCACGGGCGCGACGGGAAAACGCGCAAGGTGTGTTCGCCATCCGCGACGTTTTTCAATTCAAACTCTTCTTCGAGATTGTAATACGCTTCATAAGGCTGATTGTCCAAAATAACGTGGATGTGATTTCCCATTCCCGTGGTTGTGTCTTTCATCGGTTTGTAGCCCATCAATTCGCCGCCGAGTTCGAGTTTGACTTTGACCGTCGAACTGCCGACAGTCGCACCGTTGGTTGGCTCAACAAACTTCAAAGTCGGTGCGGCTTTGTCCTGATTTCCACGCGAAGCCATCATTTCGACAATCGCTGACGGTCTTTCGGTTTCGCTCAAAGTCGCCGCGTGTTCCGCGTCGGTTTCGCCGTGCGGTTTTTGAATATCCTTATTTGTCCCCGTATAACCGCCCGGATTCAACTGAGTCGGTTCTTTTTGGCAAGCCGCAAAAGCCGTTACCGCCATCAAAAGTATAAAAAATTTTGCTAATTTCATCATTCCTTCCTTAAATTTAAGTTTCAACGCGAAAGTTTCAGAACTGCGTTTTATAATTGCCCGATTTTCTACAATTTCTATCACTAAATAGTAACGAAGTAAAAAGGCAAATGTAAAAAGTAAAAAGGCAAAAGTTTAGAAAACTAATTTTATCGGACAGGGCTTTCCTATAAAACTTAAGAAAAAGGCGGCAGATGGTTATTTTCTTATAGTGCAAAAACTTAAAAAGTGTCAAAACAAAAAAAGTCTGCATTGAAGATTTTGCCGATGATAAGGCAAATGTATTTTCAACAAAAAAAAGTTCGGAGTTATAAATTTATGACTCCGAACTTTTCTTGCTAAATGCCAAAACTGATTTTTTAGTTGTCAGTTTTGGGCGAAGGATTTTTGAATCTTATTTCTTCACAAGTCCATTGCTTCGTTCAAACCCATATCCCAAAATGCTAGGAAACCTAGCGGCGAAACTAATGAGTAGATCATTGCTGATTGGAACAAGAAATCTGTCCTCTAATTTCGCCCCCCGGAAATGTGGAGTTATGGATATTAAAGTAGAATAATCCGCTTCTCAATTGAGTAACCTGAGCTGACGTGATAGCAAACGTCTGTTGCGGAATAGACCCTGAAGTTGCACTTGGAACTCCGGTAAAGGGAAATAAAACCGGCGCATTTACTCCCGGATTAGCCGGACCATGAATGTGACCCATGGTCGCGGAAGCTGATAAGCCGGAAAAACTTGCATTTACCGTAATCATAGTTTCCGCAGCGTTTAAGACAACTGTCCCCGAACCTGTGCCGTTGCTCGTATTAGCCGGCGACTCTTGAGTTCCAGTCAGCGTCCCCGCGAACTGTAGGCAAGGAGATGCCGTTGCGCTACATCGCGCTCTGATGTTCGCCGCGTGGAAGGTGCTTGCCGCTCTCAAGGTGAAATCTACCGGCTGTGTTGGATCCGGCACAAAGTAGGTTACTGTTACCGGCGCAGTCGTTCCTGGCGTGAATGCCGGAATCATTACCACCGCATTGACTGGTGTTCCAACCACTGTTAGCGATTGTAAGCCTGTTCCCGCATTGACGTGATCTACCGTTACTGTTCCCGGTCCACTCGTGATACCGAACGACACGATTCCGCCTGGGAATAAATTACCTTCCGTAACCGTCGTCGTCGGTGTGCAAGTGTCTGGACATCGCGCTCTGATGTTTGCGGCGTGGAACGTGCTGGCTGCTCTCAGAGTGAAATCAACTGCTAATCCCGGATTGATCGGTGTAAATGTTAC
>JANOXW010000059.1:0-2605 GCA_031418635.1 Acidobacteriota bacterium | reverse complement strand
GCACTTTGTTGTTGCTCACCTTCGGCGAGCGATTGATTGATTAAACTAACGTAGGGTTACGGCGCAACGCCTTCACCCTACGCTATATTGTTAGTCATCTTCGATGACAAAAACAAAAATTGCGTAAGGTAAATAAATAAGAAAATAAAGTCGGAATTTATAAATTCACATTCGGAATTAGCATATTTTCTCTAAAGTTTTGCAAATTCCGCATTGGTATTTACCATTTGCAAGTCGCGTATTGCATATTTGCTTTAAAGTTTTTCAGTCTTTAAGCCGTATTTCGTAAGACTCGAATCGCGTATTGCACATTCGCTTTAAAGTTTTGCGATACTCAAGTCGGAATTTACAAAACTCGACACTGGCGAAAAAAAAAGTCTTGACATATTGCGGCGCAAGGGTTCATTATTGGTTTGTAACACGGAAGGCAGACTTTGGATGCCTTGCGAGAACAATTTAACATAACTTGTTTTTCGTGTTTCCTGCCTTGTTTTATCCGCTTAGGCTCAACCATCCTATAATCAAAAAGTTTCTCGCAAATATTGGAGATAAAATTATGCCAAATAGTCCCAAAAAGAATGAAATAAAAATGAAAAAAGTTTTAATGGCGTGGAAAACGCTGGCTGACACAAAGTCATTCGGCGGCATGACCTTTACGCAATTCTCGGCTCTGGTTGCCGATTGTATGACTCCGCGTGTGCGATTATTCGAGTTAGACGACGAAAAGTTGCAAGAACAAGCTAACCGCGATTCTTCCGACCTAACAGCTATGGCGCGAGTCCAATTAGTCGTCGCCGGAGTCATCGCCGACCCAACCGAAGGCTCGAACAGTGCGCTCTATGAAGCGATGGGCTACGTCCGCAAATCGGAACGCAAATCAGGCTTGACGCGCAAAAAGATTACGCCCGAAGAATCGCCCGAAACAGTTTAAACAACCGAAGCAAGTATCCTCGTCCCCAGATGAAAAGGCTAAATTCGTTCAGCCTTTTTTGTTTTTATATTGTTTGGTGGTGGTGATGGTTGATTATAATTTTTGTTTTACTATTTTATTTTACGCAATTGCTGTTTTGTCCTTCCAAACAAGTGTCCTTGTTTAGATTTTATCAATTGACCTTTAAGCTACAAAGGTCGGGTTAAATTGTGAGTCGAGGTTAAAAGATCGGCTCATTTTTTTCTTTAAGATTTAAATCCGAAAGTAATAAAGTAGCGAATACTTAGTGTAGCAGTATCAAAACAATCAAAAACTGAACTCTAAACGAGTTACAAAAGACATCTTTTTTCGGGCAAAGATGTTTTTGCGTGGATATTCAGCCCGTGATATAAGGAGAAATCAATGAACAAATTTTTACAACTCGGAAACCAAATTGTTCGCCCAATCACAACCTCGTTGTGTGTGGCGGCTTTTGTTATTTTGGGCGCAATCAGCGTATTTGCTAATCATCCGGTTATTGTCGAAGGTAATTGTCTCGGCGACGGAACAGCCCAACGAACCACCGTTCCGCCCGGAACTTGCGGCGATTATGACGGCGACGGACGCATCGGCACAGCAGAAGACAACGACACGCCGTTTGACCGTGTTTTCGGAACAATCAACGCGGCACTCGGTTCAACCGGGATCAATCAAAACGGCACGATTACGATTGTTGCCAATGGAACTTTTCCTGAATCTATCACACTTCTCGGCAACGTAACATTGCAAGCCGCGCCCGGTGTTGAAGCGAACATTGACGCGGTTGTGCAAGGCGAAGCCGGTAGCGGCGCACGACAAGGGCAACCCGGCATTATCGTCAACGCCGGTTTTTTTGACCATAACTTAGTGATTCGCAATATCACGAGCAAAAATTGGACTAGTGGTATTCGGGTAATGAGAAATTCGCGCGTCGCAATCGAAAATTGTCGGATTGAAAACAACATCAATTACGGCATCGAAGTTCTCGACAACGCACGGGTAACTATTTCCGACAGCGTAGTAAGCGGAAGCGGTTTTCGCATTAGTCCCGCCGGAATGTTTCCAGCTTCAAGTGCGCCAAATCCGGGCATCGGCATTGATTTTGACGGTAATTCCAGCGGCACGGTATTTTCTACGACGGTCAACGGAAGTTTCAGCACGGGCATTGCCGATGTCAGCACGGGAAGTGTTTGCGCGGCTTTTATCAATGTTTTTGATAACAATTCAAATCTATTGAATATTGTCCCCGCCGCTACTTCGTGTTTCTAAAATTTGATTTTGAAACACGGACTTTACCAATAGTTTCACGCGGCACACTTTCTATCGAGGCGAAAGCTGCTCATTGCGTATATTATCAGCCCGATTGATTTAGGAGAACAATCAATGAACAAAATTTACAACATATTAAGAACCCGAATGACTAATCCGGTCGTCTTTGCCTTTTGCGTGGCGGCGATCATTACCTTAGGAACAACCAACATATTTGCCAACCATCCGGTATTAGTCGAAGGCAATTGTCTCGGCGACGGAACAGCCCAACGAACTATCGTTCCGCCCGGAACTTGCGGCGACTACGACGGCGACGGACTAATTGGCACAGCCGAAGATACGGATGTGCCGTTTGACCGCGTTTTCGGCACGATCAACGCGGCAAAC
>JANOXW010000058.1:0-10400 GCA_031418635.1 Acidobacteriota bacterium | reverse complement strand
AAGAAACACGGGAACTTGGAAAAAAGCATCTTTCGACTCGGCTTTGAAACTTTACGAAACTGCTTTTGCCAATTAACCGCTAATTTTAGACAAAAGCAACGATTCAAACAACTTACGTTACTTTTGTCCTGTATTTAGATTCATTGATGTAAATCCAGTCCTTTTTTTAGCTTTTCTTTGATAATTTCCCGCAGTTGTTTTGGTTTTTCGGCGATGCAGTATCCGGCGTATTGCAGACAAAAGCGGACCACGGCTTCGAGTCCGTTTTCGCCGACTTCAAAACTTAGCCGCAGACTGCCGTCGGGCATTTCTTCGCGTTGTTCGTCGGCGTGAAAATGTTTGCGACTGCGAATCCATTGCGCTTGATATGGGTCAAACCAAATTTCGACTTTGGTTTTTCGCCCGCCGCGCATCATATTGAAATGACTGCGCGTGTATTCTTCCTTGTTCCAAATCTCACGGCGAACTTCAAAGCCTTCTCGTGTTTCTTTGAGATTTGAGATTCTGCCGACGTGAAAATCCCGCATCGCGTTTCGACTGTGGTCGTAGGAAATCGCAGACCAATCGCCGCCGAGATTATGGAGCAGATAAACGTCAACTTGGCGATGTTCGGTGCGCTGTTTGTATTGAACGTAATAGTCGAATTCGACCGTCGTTTGTTCGGTCGCGGCGACGGCTAATTTTTGGCGGAGTTCGGGATCGGAAAGTTCATACGCCGGATTTTGAAAACTCAAGTTATCGCTTAAATTTGCTAAATCCATCGAAACTTTATCGGGCAAATATGCCACGAGTTTGGCAAGTGCTTTTTTCAAATCTTCGGCTTCCGGCAGATGCCCGGTCAGTTTGAGCGCGTTTTCGGCGATGAATACGGCGAGAATTTCTTTTTCATTGAGATTTGAAAGCGGAAGTGTCCAGCCGATTTCCGCGTAACGAAAGCCTTTTCTTTTTCGCTCATAAACTATCGGAGCTTTTAATTGACAGCGCAAAACATCCAAATCACGTTTGATTGTCCGTTCATTGACTTCAATTATTTCGGCTAGCTGCCTAACGCTTGGAAAATTTCCCGCCGCAATTTCTTCGTGAATTTTCAAGATTCGCACAACAGTCTGCAAATAAACTTTCTGCCGCCTTGTCTTTAGATTTATTTTGCTCATTTCGGACGTAAGTATAATACGGGTTAAGGGACATTTAACGTCATTGAAATCCCTTTCATAATAAAAATTTAACTGATAATTTTGTTTTAAGAAAATTGTAACTTATTATTAAGATAAGTTCCCACAATCAGATACTGTTGGCGAATTCAAATGGCGTGATTTATCATTCTCAAAAAACTAAAAAAGGGGAATGATTTTTATGTCGTTTCGCTCTGAACCAATTCCCGCCGTGCCTGAAGAAACCGCCCGCATTGCCCGTGCTGCTTTCCCGTTGAAAATGCGTGATGAACTCGGCACTTTTTACGAAGATGCCGATTTTGTTGATCTTATTCCAAAGCGTGGACAACCGGCTTTTTCGACGTGGCGATTGGCTCTGATTACGGTGATGCAGTTTGCCGAAGGACTTTCCGACCAGCAGGCGGCAGAAGCCGTCAGATCTCGAATTGAGCAGAAGCCGTCAGATCTCGAATTGATTGGAAATATGCTTTAAGTTTAGAACTTGAAGACTCGGGCTTTGATTTCAGTATTTTGTCGGAGTTTCGACAAAATTATTGACAAAAGGCAAAGAATCTAAACTTTTGGACAAGATATTGGAATCTTTTCAAGCTAAAAAACTTTTAAAATCAGGCGGCAAACAAAGAGTTGATTCGACGCATATTTTGGCGAAAGTGAGGCATTTAAGTCGATTGGAAGGTGTGGTTGAAACACTCCACGCCGCCTTAAACGAATTAGCCGAATTTTCCCCCGAATGGCTTCAGGAACAAGTTACTTCCAGATGCTACGAGTTGTATTCAAGACGAATCGAAGAATACCGGTTGCCCAAAGGCGAAGCATCCCGCCAAGAATACATTGATGAGGTCAGCAAACACAGATTTGCTTTATTGAAAGCGATTGCCGGGAGCGAGTCGGAAAAACTCAAGAATCTGCCGATGATCAAACTCTTGGAGCAGATGTGGGAGCAGCAACTTGAGATTAGGGATGGAAAAGTTTGTTTTCTGGCGGCAGAAAAATTAGCTCCGGTCGGAGAAAGATTTGATTCACCATATGATGCAGAGGCAAAATGCGGAAAAAAGCGTTCGATGAATTGGCAAGGTTACAAAGTTCATTTAACGGAAACCTGCGGTCAGGAAAGTCCGCATCTGATTACCAATGTCATCACGACCGCCGCGTTTCTACCGGACACGGAAGTAAATTTCAAGATTCACGCAGACTTGAAAGAAAAAGGATTATCGCCGGATATTCATTTAGTTGATGCCGGTTATCCTGAAAACGAGTGGGTGTTGAAGGAACAATGCACGCAATCGGTCAGAGGCTACGGTTTAAGACAGACCGGATATATTGGAAAAGCAAAGACGCATTTGCACAATATAGCCATCGCCTCGGCAGTAAATATTGTCAGAAGCGTAGCGTGGTTGGATGATAAACCATTGGAAAAAACAAGGGTTTCGAAGTGTGCCGGACTAGCCGCAACGAATCATTGAGAATTCGCCAGCAGTATCCGTTTATACGAACTTACCCAGAATCTGGAAATCGGGGTCTTTAGAAAAATCGGCTGGAAAAATATAGCCCAAACCCGAAGATATTATGAAATACAAATAAAGAAAGGGTTTGAGTTAATCAACAAAATTGTTGCCTAACTTTGATTGTTGCCTAACTTTGCAAGAGTCGTGAAGACACTTTCACAAACGATTAGAAAATTTGAAATTGATATGAAATTATTGTAACCTCAAACGAAATTTACTGATTAGAAAAATTATGAGCGAAAATACGGAAGAATTGATGGCGGATTTGGCGGAGATTCGCAAGGTTTTGGCTTTGGAGGTCAAACTGCGGAGCGGTGTTATCAAACCTTTGGAAAATTCTCTGCGCGGTTTGAAAGACGCGCATAAAAACGCGGTGGTTTTGGCGGAATCGTGCGCGATTTTGGAAAATCCGCCCGCCGAATTGGAACTGCCGGTGAATTATCAAACATCAGTTGCGAAACTCAAGGAAATTGCGGACGAAAATTTGTCGGAACTGGAATTTACTTTTGCGAGAGATTTGCGGGAGGCTTTCAGCGAAAAGGGCATCACTTTGGGCGGCAATTCGGCTTCGGAATTGGTTGCGGAATTGTTTGTAATCAAGGTTGATATGCGGCGCAAACAGGTTGATATGACGTTTTCGCGCCAGCCCGTTACGGATAAAAAAATCAAGCTGAATGTTGAGCAAGTGGTCGCGGTTTATGAACGCGCTCGGAAGGAAATTTGTGAGCGAAATGTTGATTTGAAAGCACTTCTGAGCGATTTGTTCGAGGCGTATAATCGCGTTTTGAAATTGTCGGACAAACCAATCGGAACGCGCACGATTATTGTTGATTGCTATCGTGAATTGATTCTGGTGCGGCAACCGGCGGCGTTTCGCAAAACTCCTTCAAAGGCAAAATTTCTCGATTATCCGAAAACTCATTTTGCCTACGATATGATGCAACTGCGCCGCTTGCAACAGATGATTTTTGACGGACATCGTTTGAATTTAGGCACGGCAACGATTGATGTCGGAAGCGATTCGGCGCGGGCGATGTTTTTGGCAACCGACGCGCTCGAAGGTCAATTTATCCAACATTTATACTTTACGAAAGAGTAGATAAAGTAAAAAGTAAATTGAATAGATGGTAGCGTTTTGCAATTTGTGGTGAAAAGAAAAAACTTCGGAATAAGTGAAAAGTGATAGATAACGTGCAACAAACTTATCACATATCACCTTTCACTTATTCCTTATTCCGAAGTAAAATAATGTAAATTCAGCATAATTCAGGAGATTTTGAAGATGACATTGACGCAGACCGAAGCACAGCATATTATCCGCAAACTCGGTGAATCGGGCATTCCGCCGACACGCAATCTGGAAGCCTATACGGTTGGGATTGATTCGATTTTAGGAACGCTCAAGGATGAATATTTAGATGGATATTTGCGCGATGGAGGTTCGAGTTTTAAGCTGATTGTCGGCGAATATGGAAGCGGAAAATCGCATTTTCTTTATCGTCTGCGCGATGCGGCGTGGGAACTTGGCTATGTCGTCAGTCGCACCGAACTCAGCCCGAAAGAATGTCCTTACGATAATCAGTTGAAAGTTTATCAAGCGGTTGTCGGAAACCTGATTTATCATTCGCCAACGGGCGATAGTGCCGACACCAACGGCTTTGAATCCTTTCTCGAAAATCATTTTTTTCAGACTTTGAAAACGCTCGGCGTTGAAAACGCGAAAACAAGTGTTGGATTAGATGTACGCGTTACTTTGTGGCTCGATACGGTGTTGCGTTTCAATATCGAAAGTCCTTCGTTTCGCCACGCGATTTATTATTATTTCAAAGCTGTTGCCGAAGAAAACGAAGCGAATAAAAGACTTATTGCGACTTGGCTGCGCGGCGAAAGTGTTGCGTTAAAAGATGTTCGCTCATTCAGTATTACGGAAAGACTCGATAAAACGGTCGCCTTCAAAATGATGCGTTCATTGGCGCAAGCAGTTCACGAACTCGGTTATGCGGGTTTGGTTTTGCTGTTTGACGAAGGCGACAGAATGGTTAGTATCGGTTCTTCGCGCACCGAAAAAGTCGCGTGCGACAATCTACGCGAAGTGATTGACCGATGTGCCGGAGAATCTATGCCGTCCGCGCTTTTCGTCTATGCCGTGCCGCCTTATTTTGTAACGAACATCGCGCCGAATTATGAAGCCTTGAGTCAGCGCATCAGTTCAAAAGTCAAATTTTCGCGGCAAAATCCGTTCAGCGTCCAAATTAGTCTCGACCATCTTGATTATCCGGGCGAAGAACTTCTGCGCTTGATTGGCGAAAAACTTTTAGGCGTTTTTGAAACGGCGTATCAGATGAGTTTGAATCACGAATTACAACGCGAAAACATCGCCAAACTCGCCGCCGGTTGTGCATCTTTACTTTCGACCAGCCATCGCCGCCATTTCGTCAAATCGTTGATAACAATGCTCACAGAACAACGCATCGCGGGTGAACATATCTACGAAGAAGACAATTTAAACGGCGTTCTGCGCGATGTTACCGAACAATTGGGACGCACCGAGACCGGAGAATACTAAAATGGTAATTTTGAAGTTTAATTTGGAATAAAAATGATTGGAGCAATTGTAAATCATCCGCTTTTCGGGCGCGGGCAGGTGTTAGAATTACGCAATGCCGGGCGCGAATCTGTGGTGCGATTTGATAACGGCATTCGGGCAACCGTGCCGGGCAATATGCTCTCGGTTTTGCAAGCCGCCGAAACTGAAAACGAGCCAAAGCCTTTTTTTGTGCCACGCGAAGAAAAGATTTTTACGCCCGAAGAATCTGCCCGAATCGAAGCTCGCCGAACTGTCGAAGCCTTGCGCTACGGACTCGTTCCGGCGAAAAGAATCCGCGAATTGAGCGTCGGACTTGACGAAGAAAAAACGAGTTTGCATCGCGCCTTTGCTGATACAAAAGAAAAAGGCGGCGATGTCCGCGTCGTCGTTGGCGAATATGGCGCGGGCAAAAGTCATTTCTTTGAGTTGGCGGCGCAAGAGGCTTTGGCGAATAACTTTATTGTCGCCACAACGAGCTTAGATTTGCGCGAAGTTCCGCCCAATCGTCCGCAGAGAATTTATCTTTCGCTGATGCGTTCGCTACGTTTTCCCGATTCGGAAGAAACCGGACTCGTGTCTTTATTGGATAAAATCGTTGCGTTGCCAAATTATTCCGAGATTCAAGACAGCATCGCGGAAACATTTTTTGCGACTGCTTTGCATAATTATTCGTTGATGAAAAATAACGCGGATGAAGCTCTCGAATCGCTCATTGATTGGATGTCGGGCGAGAAAGTTTTTATCAGCGACGTGCGCCGCACAGCCTTGTTCAAAAGCAAGGAATTTAAGATGAAATCGCTTTCGCAACTGACCACCGCCGCCGATCAATACTCTTATTTGCTCAACGGTTGGGGTTGGCTGGCTTCGCAGTCAGGTTACGCCGGACTCGCCGTTTTTATTGATGAATCCGAACATTACAGCCTGCTCACCGTGCGCGGCAAGGAGAAAGCCGATAATTTTTTCAAAGCCTTAATTTATACTGCGCTTGGGAAACGCGGCAAACTTTCGGAAAACGATTTGCTTCATCAATATCACGCGCATCCGTTTCGGCTCAAGGAAAATAGCCATCTGCTCTTGATGTTTGCGGTTACGCCAACGGCGAACACCTTTGAATATCAGCGTTTTTTGAATGATGAACAAATTTTGCCGTTAAAAAAATATCTTCCACCTGACGCGCTCGACGAACTTTTAAAGCGGCTTTATGTGCTTCACCGTCAATCATACAACTACGAAAACCACGCCGAATTTTCAGCCATTTCGCAAGGTTTGTTGGAATGTTTGGACAATAATTTAATTAACTTGCGCCAAGTCATCCGCCTTTCCGTTGAAATTTTCGACCTCTGCTACGCGCATAGAGATTTCAATTCAAACCAAGCCGTTGCCGAATTGCGAAGATCATTATTATAATTTTGGAATGGGCAATCTTATTAAACAAAATTCGGATTTACTTATCGAAGAACTGCGCCAACTCATTAGCGAAGCCCGCGGGCGCGTGGCTTCGACCATCAATGCTGAACTGACGATGCTTTATTGGAACGTCGGTTCGCGGCTTCGGACGGAAGTTTTAAACAATGAACGCGCCGAATACGGTGAACAAATTGTCGTGACAGTGTCACGACAATTGACGGCGGAATTCAGGAAAGGTTTTGCGAGACCTAACTTGTTTAGAATGATGAAGTTCGTTGAGCTTTTTCCAGATAAAGAAATTGTCTCATCACTGATGAGACAATTGAGTTGGACGCATTTTATTCAGCTTTTACCGATTAAAAACGAGCTTGCCAGAAATTTCTATGCTGAAATGTGCCGCATTGAGCGTTGGACTACCAGAACTCTTTCCAAAAAAATTGATTCGATGCTTTTTGAACGCACGGCAATTTCGCGCAAACCGGAAGAAACCATCAAACAGGAACTTGAAACTTTACGCGACGAGCAAAAACTCACGCCCGATTTAATTTTTCGGAACTCTTACGTTTTGGATTTTCTCGGCTTGACCGATACATACAGCGAAAAAGATTTGGAAGACGCAATTTTGCGGGAATTAGAAAAATTCTTGCTCGAAATGGGAACGCATTTTACGTTTGCTGCCCGACAAAAACGGATTGTCATTGATGGCGAAGATTTTAAGATTGACCTTTTATTATTTCATCGTGTTTTGCAAAGATTGATTGTTATTGAATTAAAAATCGGCAAATTTAAGGCGGAACATAAAGGCAAAATGGAGTTATATTTGCGTTGGCTCAATAAATATGAGCGATTGCCGCACGAAGCCGAACCGCTCGGAATGATTCTTTGCACCGAAGCCAGCCCCGAACAAATCGAACTTTTGGAATTAACTAAAAGCGGAATTCGTGTCGGCGAATATCTGACCGAACTTCCGCCACGTCAAATGTTGGAGCGCAAATTGTTGGAAGCCTTCAATCTAGCAAAATTACAACAGGAAGATAAAGTAAAAAGTAAAAAGTAAAAAGTAAAAAGTAAAAAATGGAAAAATCCGCAATCGAACTTTTGCCGCATAGTTTTGATGCTTTTTTGTCGCGTTTCGGAAAATTGACCGCGATTCAGGAACTTGCGCTTGAACCTTTGCTGAACGGGAAAAATTGCGTTTTGGCAGCGGCGACGGCGAGTGGCAAAACGGAAGCGGCATTAGCTCCGATACTTCAACGTCTTCAAAAACAACGCTTTAAATTTAATCAGACTAAACAAAGTTTGACCATCAAATTTCTGTATATCGTGCCGACGCGGGCATTGGCGCGGGACATTTCGCGGCGCATCGAACAGCCTTTGCGAAAATTGTCAATCGGTTTTGCCGTCAAAACCGGCGATGAACCTGCGCTCAAGCCGCATTGTCCGCCCGAATTTTTGATTACAACGCCCGAATCACTTGATTCGATGTTGGCAAATCGCCCGAAATTTCTGCGCGATGTTCGCGCCGTCGTGTTGGACGAACTGCATCTTTACGACAACACGCCACGCGGCGACCAACTGCGAATTTTGCTCAATCGTCTGCGAAGATTAAGAAAATTTGCGTGTTCAAAAGGCGATTCTGAAACGGGCGAAATCCAATTTTGCGCTCTTTCGGCAACGCTTCACAATCCCGCGAAAATTGCCGAAAAATATTTTACGAATCCGGTCTTGATTTACACCGAAGGACACCGAGAAATTGACGCGGAATTTTATGAAATGCGCGGTAATTTGACATTTTCGGAACTCTTTGCAACTTTCAAACAGCGCGAAATAAAAAAGGTTCTGGCATTTTGCGGGAAACGCGCCAAATGCGAAAAATGGGTAAATTTACTGCGCGGAACTGCGCCGTTTGGCGATGAAGTTTATGTTCATCACGCCAATTTGAGCGCGAATTTGCGCCATCAAGCGGAAGAAAAATTTGCCCGCACCGGCGCGGCTTTGTGTTTTGCGACTTCGACGCTCGAACTCGGCATAGACATCGGCGATGTTGATTTGATTTTGCTGATTGGCGCACCCGACAATCTCGGCTCGTTTCTACAACGCATCGGACGCGGAAAACGCCGCACAAACCGCACCAATGTCGCTTGTTTTTACCGAAATTTAACCGAAGAAGCCATTTTTCAAATCTACCTTCGCGCCGCCAAAAATTCCGATGAAGAAACGATGCAGTTATTAAATTCAGATAGCGGTTTGGAGTTTCGCCCATCGGTTGTCGTCCAACAACTCTGTTCGTATTTGAAGCAAACAACATACAGCGAACTCGACACGGAACACGCCTACGGACTTTTTACAACTCCAAAAGGTTTGCCTTTAATTGCAAAAAATCAATACGATAAAATCGTGGAACACCTGCTCGAAAAAGGCTTTTTCAGACCGGCGATGCACGGCGGAAAACAGCTTCAAGCGGGCGAAATCTGGGAAAAACTTTACGAAGAACGCACGCTCTACAGCAATCTCAGCAGCACACAAGAAAGCGCGGCAATTTTTGATGATTTGACCGGAAAATTAGTCGGCTACGCGGACGCAAAAATGCCGGTCGGCAGTAAATTTTTGATAGGTGGACACGCCCGCCGCGTTGTTTCGTCAAAAGGTAGAAGAGTTTTGACACGCGCCGAAACAAATACGGAAAATCTTCGTCAATCTCCGCAAAAAGCACACTGGAAAGTAAAATCCGCCGCGCTCACGCAAGCCTTAGCCAAAGAATTCGGCTTTCCTTCCGCCGATGAAAAGATGCCTTTGGTTACGATTCAAACCGAAAAAGATGCGGAAAAAAGAACTCTGTTGTTTCATAATTCGGGCGAAATTTATGGCAAAGCCCTCGCCGAACTTTTGGAAGCCGAAAGGAATTTGATAATCGTCGAAGACAACGAATTTTTTATCGAAATAGCGGACGAAGTTGGCGAAATTGATTTAAATTTTACCGAAAACGAGATAAGTCGAATGCTTTCGCGCCGTTGGAAAAAGTTTGAAAATGCTTTTGATTTAGGCTGCTTCCAAAAAAATTTACCAAATGAAATTCGGCAAGATTGTGTTGCAAAAGCCATAGTGTTGAAACAGTTTAGCAGAGCAAAGATGAGTGCGCTGATTTGAAATTATTTAACTTGACCTCAGTCTTGGTTAGAAATTATGTGTAAAAAACTGTTTGGAAACTGGGGATTTCCGCCAAAACCTACGAAAAGTATCAATAATACTTTAATTCTATCCTACTGATTTTCGGGCTGTCCTTCCAAATATCTGTAAACGCTGGCTTTCGAGAGATTATATGCTTTCATCAAATCTTTAATGAGAACTCCGGTTTTTCGTTTTTGCCGAATTTCCTCGACTTGGTTTTTAGTCAAACTTTTTAGCGGCTCCAAACTTGACTTCTTATTGTTTGGCTTTGTTGATTCCATCAATTTGAGCAATAATCAAACATCTGTTAAAGCGGTTGATGTCTTAAAATTATTGACTGATGACCAAATTCCATTTGATAATACTTTCTGTCTCATTCGACAAAAACCTTTCAGATTTTGGATAAAGAAGAAATCATTCGATTTACTGATCAAAACCGACTTTACCGTGTTTTGTATCTCGCTTTTCCATATTCGAGACGGCTGTGGGAATGGTTTGCAGTGCATTTGGTCAAAGACGGTTACTTGCTGATTGACGACACAATTTGGCAAAGATACGGCA
>JANOXW010000057.1:0-2287 GCA_031418635.1 Acidobacteriota bacterium | reverse complement strand
ATTGGTTTTTTAGTATTGCCAATTGTTCTAAAATCTCTGAAAAGTTTTGTCCGATATTTTGGTTCACATTTGCGACATTATTATTTCCAGTTTGAACTGAGCCAACAGGCGCATTGAAATTTTGAATTACGGTTGACGGAAAATGCTCTGTTGATTGTTGAGGATTAGTTAGAGAATTTTCTATTTCAACAATCGCACGATGTGAAAGTGTAATATCCATCGCTGAAGTATCCATAGCAAAAAATCCTTTTTCACTGAAATAAGAATGTAATTCCCAAGTTTCTTCAAGGCTAAATCCAAGTGAGCCTGCCACAACATATAAATTCGCTTGTTCATCTGATGAGCCTTTTACGACTTTCCAGAGTTCCAGCAAAAATTGATAGCGACGTTTTTGTTTTTCTAAAACTGATTCTTTATTTTCATTCATACGTTAAACATACTTGCGACATCTTGTAATTCTGACGTAATTCTTGTTTTTGGTAAAGAATTCAAAAAGTCTCTTCCGTAACCTTTAGTTTTCAAACGCGAATCTAAAATCGCAATCACGCCTTTGTCGGTTTTACTGCGAATCAATCGCCCAATTCCCTGTTTTAGGGTGATGACGGCGTTTGGGACGCTGTATTCAAAGAATGATTTGCCGCCGTTTGCGTCAATAAATTTGGTTCGCGCCGCGACAATCGGGTCGGTTGGGACGGCGAACGGGAGTTTGTCAATGATGACGCACGAAAGTTGGTCGCCGCGCTCGTCAACGCCTTGCCAGAATGATGATGTCGCAAATAAAACAGCGTTTGGCGTTTGGCGAAATTTTTCGAGAAGTCCGGCTTTCGACATTGAACCTTGCACGAAACACGGGAAATTGACGCGCATTGAAACTAATTCGTAAAGCGCGTTCATCGAATAATTACTCGTGCAAAGCACGAAAGCGTGTCCATTGGTGATGTTGATGAGTTTGATAATTTCGCCCGCCGCCATTTGTGAAAAATCCGGTGAACTCGGTTCGGGCATCGCTTTTGGCAGATAAATTATCGCTTGTTTTTGATAATCGAAGGACGATGGCGCAAGCAATGTGTCGGTTTTGTCGTTGTCTAAACCGAGTCGGTCTTTGATAAAATCGAATTTTCCGTTGGTCGAAAGCGTTGCCGAAGTCATCACGACGGTTTCAACTTTGTCGAAAAGTTTTTCCTGTAAAAGTTTGGAAACGTCAATTGGCGAAGCCCGCAAGAACATTCCGCGTCCGCGTTTTTCGAGCCAATAAACATAATTTTTTTCGGTTTGCGTGCAGATAAAATCGAGGTCAAAACGAGTTTGACGAACACGACGCATAAGACTTTCGGCTTCGGGCATTTTTTCCGCGAAAACATCAAGCGCAGTTTCCATTCTCTCAAGCGCGGAATCAAGTGCGAAATACGCTTCGCCAAGCGGTGTCGTTTCAATTCCACCGTCGCGTGATTTTTGTGCGAAAGAATTTGGAAGCAGCGGAAAGCGTCCGTCTTGTCCGCGAGTTTGGGTAAAGCGCACCCAAAATTGGTCGGCAAGCCCGATGATTCGCGCACAAAGTTTGGTCAAATCGCGTGTAACAATCGCGTCCGTTATGTTCAAATTATCTGCATCGCGGACGAGTTCATCCATCTGAAAACTCGAAACCTGAAAGCCGAAATAATCAGCGGCGATGTCTTCGATAAGATGCGCTTCGTCAAAGATAACGGCGGCGTAATCGGGCAAAACTCTACCGTATTCGTTGCCACGAATGTTCAAATCGGCGAAAAATAAATGATGATTGACGATAACAATATCGGCATCGGCGGCTTTCCCGCGCATTTTGGTAATAAAACACGGCTCGAAATCAGGACATTTTTGCCCCAAACAAGTTTCGCCTTTGGCATTTATCCGACTCCAAAACGAAAGATTTTCGGGCAAAGTAACGAGTTCGGCGCGATCTCCGGTTGCCGATTCACGCGCCCAATGGCGAACCTCCTCGAAATAGTCCATCTCGTCTAAGCCTTCGAGAATCGGTTGATTTTCGGCTTTGGCAATGCGATTCAGACAAGCGTAGTTTGAGCGACCTTTCATATACGCCGCGCTGAATTTCTTCGGTAAAACCTTCTGCAAAAACGGGATATCTTTTTCCATCAATTGTTCCTGCAAGTTTTTCGTTCCGGTCGAGATAATGATGCGCTTTTTTTTGCCAATCGCGGCGGCAATCGCCGGCACGAGATAAGCAAGCGTTTTGCCCGTTCCCGTTCCCGCTTCGACGATGAGATGTTTTTTCTGCTCAAACGCCCGCAAA
>JANOXW010000056.1:0-1660 GCA_031418635.1 Acidobacteriota bacterium | reverse complement strand
GAAACTGATGAAATAATAATCATCAAAGAGAAAATGAAGAAAATGGAAATCGCGGCTTTTCTCATAGCGTATTACCTCCTTATAAATTATTGAATACCGTCAGATTTTATTGAAAAATATCATCCTGAAGTTGTTTAGTATAGGCGAACCGCGAAAATTTCATAAGCCATTCAAACTGTTTTGAGGCTCTCCGCGTTTCGGCGGTGTAGGTGATTTTGTAGGTGGTTGGCAATGTCAGTTCACTGACTCGTTTAAAGTCCGAAAAATCTTCGACCAAATTAAACCTGTTTTCGGTTGCGCGACCTTCGTCGGCGACGGTTACGGGCGGGGAAAACGCTTCGTAGTATTCAGTGCGAAGATGCCGAAAAGTTTCGGTATCGAAAAATAATTTAATGGTTAAAGCCGAACCGCCGCGTGGAACACAGCGCAAAATATGGGTTTCCGTGTTGCCGATTTTCTTTGTTCCTTCATATTTGAATTTAGCGATTTTGTTTTTGGTGTCCAACATTGCCCAAGAAGAAGTCAAACTGCCGCCGAACAAGCCTTGTTTCATTATTTCCTTGTAGCTGAAAACAAAATTTCCCAAAGCGGAACGCCCCTGTGCGGTGATGTTCGGTATAATTATCTTTTTGCCGTCAAAGCCGATAATTTCCCCCGTATAATCGCCTGTGGAAATTGCCGGGAAACTCAGTTTTAGCAAAGTTTTGTCGGCGGCTGAAGCCAAAAGCGATTTGCCTTGCACGGTATTGAATGATGTTTGCACTTCGCGGGCTTGCGATTTTCCTTCAATTATTCGAATGGCGGCGACGGCAAGCATTTCGGGTGTGCCAATGGATGCAATATGTTTGGCAACAATTTCTTCGGGTTTTAATTCAGGGCTTTTTTGCGCCGCGCCGACCATTGCCAACGACAATACACACAACGCCCAAGACACGAAGTAAGAAAATTTAATCTTTAGCATTTTCTTAAAAACCTCCATTTAAACTTATCTAACAAATTCGTCCAACGGCGGAAACGGGTGCTTTGGCAAACCGAACTAATGATTCGCAGTTAAATATAATCTAACAAAAAAAGGAAAAGGTATCTAGCCTTCTCCCTGCAAATTTCTAAAATGAATTCATTTTAGAAGATAAACCGCAAACCGAAATGTTCGTTGTTTTGAATACTAAAAATCATTGATTTAGAAAATGATTCGTAAACCAAACTGAATGCGACGTGTACTCAAGGTAACGTCACCATTATTTGCAAATTCTGATCCGGCGATTCCGGCGTTCTCAGTCAGCAAACTGGGAAGCGAATTGCCTGCCGCGACACCGAAGCCCGAGGTGCGAGTGTTCAAGACATTGAAAGCCTCTGCCCTGAACTGAACCCGCAAATTTTCGGAAATTCTCGTCGTTTTGAAAAGCCCCATATTCACTTGATTAAGTATTGGTCCGCGAACGCTGTTACGTCCCACGGTACCAAACGGAGTTCCGAATGCTAAAGCCGCACCAGGACCGTTAAAAATGAATCGGACGGCATTGGGCGTTGTTGGTGTCAGGATTCTGTTACCCGTAGCGTCTCTCCGGTTCAAATCATTCAACAGATAGAAACCGGTCGAGCTAAGTGCCGTTGTCGGTCCAAGCAATCCCATCAGCCGTGCATCAATGTTGGTAACTGC
>JANOXW010000055.1:0-2811 GCA_031418635.1 Acidobacteriota bacterium | reverse complement strand
GTAATCATTATATTTAATCAGGTTATTGATATTAATTCCGGCAAATAAAATTTTTATCGAAAGATTTACGTCGGCTTGCGAAGGCAACCAAATTTCGTTGTTTATCAGTTCATTTTCTAAACTAAAAGATGCACCACGATTTGCTTTTGCTAAAAAATTACCGGCATTTTTAGTTAATACGGCATCAAGCCGAACAACCTGTTTTGTTTTGGTATCAACCCACACTGCGCCGTTACAGAGCGCGAAAAGTTTTTCATTCCGCGTGGTTGGTTTGAAAGCCGGATTTGGTTCGTAATCGAAAACAATCACATCAACTCCTTTAAATCGCTCACGTCGCGGATTAGTCAACAGCGAACCCCTCAGCGCATCGGCTATCGTGATGCGTTGCCCTTCTTCTTTAGGCTGTCCAACTTTGCCGGAAGATGTGTCGCGTTGCGAAATCTCTCTGCGCTCTTTTTCGGCGAGTCGTTTTTCAATTTCCGCTACTTGTTTTTCGACATCTTTGTCCTCTTTGGCTTGGTCGGAAGCCGAAAGCGGTTTGTTGTTTTTCTCAATCAAACGCTGAATCCGGTAGCCTTTATAAAACGTCAGCAATTTTTTTTCGGAACTTTTCTCAACAAAATCTCCGCTTTTGTTTAAATCGCGGTCAATCCGCAACTCCGTATAGCTATAATTTTCCAAAATCTCGTCAACTTTTTCGGCATTGGCACGAATCTCGTCTAAAAGCGTTTTAATATCCGGCAATGGTTCATTAGAAATACGCGGAAAATCAAAAACCGTCTTGGCAATTTGCGAATTATGTTTAATTTCGTCAAGTTTAATTTCGTAAGTTTCATCACCCGCTTTGGAAACGATTGAAAAAGCTTCCAACACATTGCCAACCTTGCGATAATCGCTGTAATCAAATGTCTTAATCGTGTCGTCTTGCGGAATTTCTTCACGCACGGGCAACCCTGAAACACTGTCAAAATAGACTTTTATTTGCACACCTTTGGTAGTTGTTAAAACTAAAAGGTTTGCGCTTTTGCCGTTGATGTTGACTGTTCCGCCCGATGTAATCTTGGTTTTGTCAGCTTTGGCATTAAGCCAACGCGAGTTGCGATAGACTGTTTCGGCTTGAAAATCTTTTCCCACATCGCCCGTCAACGTCTTCAAACCATTTCTCGAATCGCGTATCCAACCAGATTTACCGTTATAGCCAATCGCCATTTCAAAACCGTCGAGGTCAAAAATTCCGCCGTAAAGATTTGGACTCTGCGCGTAAAACTGATACGCGCCACTTGCGCCGTCAGATTTTCGCGTAATTTTACCTTTTACTTGCCAAGATTTTACTAATTTTAGATTTTTCTCACCACCGAGTGCCTTGTTCGCTTGGCTCAAAATTTTTGAAGGAGATTGGGCAAGAACGCTCATGGAAAGAGCAAATACAAAAAAAATTAACAATTTTAATTTCATAAATTCAGATCTGAGACTTTTAATCAAGATACCCGCAACTTTCACATTTTAGATTGAATTTTCAAAAAATTTGCCTCGAAGGTAGTTTACTTGTCAACTTTTTGATGCTGACTGAATCCGCGCCTTTGCCTAATTAAATAACAGTTTGTTTTTCCAATTATTAGCGACTTTAAATGCTTGCCATTAAAGTTTTACTTTAAGTGTCGGCAGAACGACAAATTATATTTTACTTGAACAAAACCATTCTCAACCTTGCGAAATCATTAAGCTATTTGTTTTTAAAACTATCTGCAAACTTTCTGTAACTCCTGTCAACTTTCTGTCAACTACTTATCTGATTATCCGCACAAAACCGCGCCACCATTGATGTTCAGTATTTCGCCCGTGATATGTCGCGCCCAATCGCTGGCTAAAAATACAATCGAAAGCGCAACGTCATCCGCTGTCGCTACACGCCGCAACGGAATGCCTTCAATAACACGGTGTTTGAAATCTTCATCGTAAAAAACCGGATTGTTCAAACTCGTATCAACCCAACCGGGCGCGACGCAATTAACTCGAATATTGGGTGCGAGTTCGTTGGAAATCGCTTTGGTGAACGAAATTTGTCCGCCTTTTGATGCCGCGTAATTTGAATAACCTGCTTCGCCACGCTGTCCCGCCGTCGAAGAAACGATGACGATTGAACCGCCGCCGTTTGCTTTGAAATGCGGAATCACAGCACGGCAAACCGTCCAAGTTCCTTTCAAATTCGCGTCTAAAACCTTGTCCCAAAGTTCTTCCGACATAATTTCAACCGCATCGCCTTCCCAAATGCCGGCGTTGGCGACAACGACATCAATGCCGCCGAATTCGCGCAAAGCCGTTTCATTCAAACGCTCAGCATCTTCGAGTTTGGCAACATTCGCTTGCACTGCGATGGCTCTTACACCGAATTCTTCACACTCCCGAACAACTATTTCCGCATCTTCCCGATGCTGAAAATAATTGACGACGACATTTGCGCCCGCTTCGGCAAGTCGCAAAGCCGTCGCGCGTCCGATGCCGCGTGATGCGCCCGTAACGATGGCGGTTTTGCCACTTAACAGATAATTCGGTAATTTTTTATCAACTACTTTTTCATTCATAATTCAAATCAAAATATCTCTTAAAATCTTAATCATTTGCGCCGAATCGGACAAAAAAGCATCGTGTCCGTCGGGCGATATAAATTCGATAAACTTGGCATTTATGCCGTTAAAAACGCATCTGTCGGCAAACTTTTTGACATCCGAAGCGGGAAAAAGCCAATCGCTCGTAATTCCGACGAGATACAATTTTGCTTTTATTCGTCCTATTTCCTCATCGCTCAACTCA
>JANOXW010000054.1:0-1709 GCA_031418635.1 Acidobacteriota bacterium | reverse complement strand
AAGTTGCCAAACCCGCCCAAAGTTAGTCGAGGAAGCGGCACTGGAGACGGCGTGGGTTTTGGCGGAAGCAAACCGTTTCCAAAATTACTCTATAAATCATATATTCCTTCGATGGATGAAGGTTGGACTCGTTGGGTTTTCGATAATAATAAAAGTAAAATTGAGTTAACTACCAAACACCAATTTTTATATGAATCTGTGTTTGATAAAGAAATAAGAGATGAAAATCTTTCTCGCAAGACTAGACTAATCATCTTCCCTGATCAATCGCCGAATCAAATCTTAAACGGTTTTCCGAAGGGCGCGATGCCCGACGAATATACGGGCGGAATCGGCAAAGAAGGCGTGGAAAATCTGCGGAAATTTGTCGAAGACGGCGGAACTTTGGTTTTTCTAAACGATTCTTCCGATTTTGCGATTGAGCAGTTTAATCTGCCCGTCAAAGATGTTACGAAGGGATTGCCGCGCAAAGATTTTTACATTCCCGGCTCGATTCTACGCATATCACTCGACACAAATCATCCGATTGCCAAAGGAATGCCGAAAGAGTCAATCGCGTGGTTTGAAGATTCGCCCGCGTTTGAAGTTAAGGATATGACAAACGCTCGTATAATCGCCCGTTATCCCGCAAAGACAGAAGATATTTTGTTGTCGGGTTGGGCTTTGGGCGCGGAAAAACTCGCGGGCAAAGCGGCGTTGGTCGAATTTGCCGTCGGCAAAGGCAAGATAATTTTATTCGGCTTTCGTCCACAATATCGCGGTCAATCGTTAGCGACGTTTCCGCTTTTGTTTAATGCGATTTCAAACTAAGAAAGTTTATTTTCCCGCGAAATACGCGAAAGGACGCGAAAATGAGATAAATAATTTCGCGTCTTTTCGCGTATTTCGCGGGCATAATTTCTTAAATTCGGCTTAAATTGCAAAAATCAAATGAATATACAAACAGTATTTATCAATGAATTCGGACGTTTACGAAGCGGTTGGCGGTTGGCGGTGTTTTTGCTTGCTTACATATCGCTGGCGGTTTTTTTTGCGGAAACGGTTAATTCGATTCTTTTGCGTTTGCAGATTGGATATAGCGAAGACAGTTTGCTCGGTTTTTTTGTGCCGGTGTTTATATTTGCGGCGTTTTCGATTTTTATCGGCTGGCTGTGCGGCAAACTTCTCGAAGGCTTGCCGTTTCGCGCACTCGGTTTGTGGGTAACGAAAAATTGGCTGAAAGATTTTTGTTTAGGCGTTCTTTTTGGCGCGGGTTCAATCATTTTAGCGGCGATTGTTGCCGTAATTTTCGGTGGCTTAACTTTGAATTTTAATCAAACGCACGGAAGTTCGGCGATTTGGCTGACGCTTGGCAGTTCGCTCTTTATCTTTGCCGTTGGCGCAATCAGCGAAGAAGCACTTTTTCGCGGCTATATGTTTCAAACTCTCTCACGCGCACATCTCGCTTGGTTGGCGATTGCCATAACTTCCGTATTTTTCGCGTCGGCGCATCTCGGAAACAAAGACGCAAACTATGTTTCAACTTTGAACACAGCATTGGCAGGCATTTGGTTTGGCATCGCTTATCTGAAAACGCGGACTTTGTGGTTTCCCATCGGCTTGCATTTAGCGTGGAATTGGGTGCAAGGCGCGGTTTTGGGAATTCCCGTCAGCGGCATCACAAATCTGACAACCGCGCCGATTTTCCAAGTTTCCGACTTCGGCACAAA
>JANOXW010000053.1:0-2802 GCA_031418635.1 Acidobacteriota bacterium | reverse complement strand
AATTTGCGCCCGGCGAAGCTGTTTCGGTTACGCGCAGACTTTATTTGTCGGGCGAAAGCGAATATCAACTCAACGGGAAAAACTG
This sequence comes from Acidobacteriota bacterium, assembly GCA_031418635.1. Classification (GTDB taxonomy): domain Bacteria; phylum Acidobacteriota; class Blastocatellia; order Pyrinomonadales; family Pyrinomonadaceae. Next base: position 2,717 of record JANOXW010000053.1, on the reverse strand, counting down.
CCGTCTGCGCGACATTCAGGATTTGTTTGCGGGAACAGGTTTGAGCGGAGCGCATTACGCGCTTATCGAGCAAGGAAAAATCGGACAAATTTTATCTTCAAAACCGTCTGACCGAAGAAATTTAATCGAGGAAGCCGCCGGCATTTCCAAATTTCGCACACGCCAACGCGCCGCGGAAGCGCGGCTTGAATCAGCCAAAACAAATCTCAGCCGCATTTCCGATATTGTTTCGGAAATTGATAAACAGGCAAATTCCCTTCGCCGACAAGCTGCGAAAACACGCCGTTATAAAATTTTGCGCGAAGAATTTCGGGAAACTTTGCGCCAAGTTTATTCCGCCGAAGGCAAGCATTTATCGGAATTAGTTGACGAATTGGAAGAAAAACTTGCCGTCGCCATCAAGACCGAACGCGAAGTTTTTGCCAACGTCGCCGAAAAAGATGAAGCATTCCGCGAAGCCACGAACAAAGCGCGTGAGTCGGAAGAAAATCTCTCGCAACTTCGCGCCGCCCATTCGGAAAACGCTCTTGAACGTGATAGAAATTTGCGTGAACAGCGTTATCAGCAAGAACAAATCACAAATTTAACGGAGCGTTCCGCAACTCTAAAAGGCGAAATCGAAGCTACCGAACAGCGGCTTAAAGTTTTCAATTCGGAAATCGAAAGATTAAAAAAAGACGAGCAAATAGAACGCGCCGAAGCCGAAAAAGCCGAAATTTCATTGCACGAAGCCGAAAGTAAGTATCAAATAAAAGTCAAAGACTTACGCGAACTCGAAGGCAAACTCGAAACGGAACGCGCCGAATTGATGGCGCACACATCGGCAGTCGGGCGTTTTGCGGAGATTGAATTACAACTTGCAAACACCATCGAGAGATTAAAAGAACGGCTTGAAGGTTTGCATCGTGAAAACGTCCGCGCCGCCGAAACGCATCACGAACACACTGAAGAGGCGAAAAAACTTGCAAAAAGTTTGGAAGCGGAACGCGCCAAGTTAGCAAAACTGCAAATTGAAAAACAAAAACTTTTGATAGAATCGGGCGCAGCGCGGACAATTTTACAAACAAGCGAAAAAATATTAAAAGACTTACGCGAAGATTTTTCGCGCACGAAACATCGGCTTGAAACTTTGCAGGAACTCGAAGAAAAACGGACGATTTACGCGCCTGTGGTGCAGAAAATCTTTGCCGAACAAACGCAAATCGGCGTAAAATTTTTGGGAACTTTGGCAGATAAATTTAATGTTGACGAGAAAGCAGAGAAAGCCGTCGAAAATCTTTTCGGCAACTTTTTGCAGACGGTTCTGGTCGCAAGCGCGGAAGATGCGCGGAAAACCATTCGCTTTTTGAATCAAAATAATCTTGGTCGAATTGCGCTACTCATTTTTGATGCAAAGTCCAAAGCCCAAAGCCCAAAGTCCAAAGTTCAAAAATCAAAAATCAAAGAGTTTCTGGGTATTTCAGATGACGTTGCGGAGTTTTTGTCGGAAGTTTTTCCGCGTGAAATGTCCGTGCAAATTACTGAAAATCTTGATGAAGGAAAAATTGCAAGCGATGAAATTTTTGCGACGCTTGACGGTGATTTGAATTTCGGCGGGAAACTTTTTATCTGCGGCAGTGCGAAGGCGAACGAGAAAAACACTTCGCTGTTGGCGTTCAAACGCGAATTGCGCGAACTCGAAACAAAAAGTAACGCCTTGAGCAAAGAAATCGAACGCGCTGACAAAGAAACCGAAACAGCGCGTTTTGATTTGACGGAGAAGGAAAACGAGATTGTTGATGTGCAATCGTTGATGGTAAAAATTGAGCGCGAATTATTGAGTTTGGAGATTCAGGAAAAATCTATCAGACAAGAAATCGAACGCGCTGAACGGCATAAAAAGGTTATCAGCGAAGAAACAAAGCAAATCGAAACGGAACTCGCGATCATTCAGGAAAGACAAAAAGAAGCGAAACTCAACGCCGACAAAGCGGAAAAGGCGCGGAGCAGTTCGGCGGAAAAACTTGCGGACATCACCGATAAATTGAACGAAGCGCGAACCAAAACCGAGAGCGAAAATGCGATTTTGAATGAGAAAAAGACTTTGGCGGCGACTTCCGCTGAACGTCGGCGTTCAGCGCAGACGGCATTGCGGCGCGTCGAAAATGAGTTGAAAGACCTCGAATCACGGCTGGCGCGGCAAAATCTCGAGATGTTGGAAACAGACGGCAAACGGAAAGATTTATCCAAATCAATCGCGGCAATCGAACAAAAAATTGCGACTGCCGAAAGCGAACAGGAACTTGAACAAAACGAACTCACAACCGCTACGGCGCATCTCAAACTTGCGCGTGAATTTGCTGATGCGATGAGTTCGCGCCTTGCCGAATTGAATAAACGATCTGCCGAAGCGCGAAATGAACGCGCCGCGTTTGAAATTCGTCAAGCCGAAACGGTTACGCGGGTTAAGAATTTAAACGAAAAATGTTCGCAGGATTTGAATTTATCTTTGGTTGAATTAGTCAAAAATACGCGGATTGAAAGCGGTTTCGAGTTTGAAGAAGCAAAAAACAGAGTTGACGATTTGCGCGACAAGCTGGAAAATTTTGGCGCGATAAATATGTTGGCGTTGGAAGAGTTGGCGGAAACGGATGAACGGCTGTTATTTTTGACATCGCAACGGCAAGATATAATTGACAGCATCAACGCGGCGGAAGAAGCGTTGCGCGAGATAAAAG
>JANOXW010000052.1:0-4361 GCA_031418635.1 Acidobacteriota bacterium | reverse complement strand
ACTTTTTATGACACGGCGCAAATGCAATCGGGTTTGTTTGCGGGCATTGATTTTCCCTACGTCGAAGGTTTGCGGCTTGACGAAGCGTTGCATCCGTTGACGATTTTGGCGACGGGACTTTATGGCAAAACTCTGCCGAATCAAAATGGTGCGCCGATTCGCCTTGTCGTGCCGTGGAAATACGGTTACAAAAGCATCAAATCAATCGTCAAAATCACGTTGACGGAAAATCAGCCGCCAACAACTTGGAATGATGCTTTGCCGAGCGTCTATGGATTTTATTCAAACGTCAATCCGAATGTCAATGTTCTCCGCTATTCGCAAGCCACCGAACAGCGCATCGGCGAATTTACGTCGCGCAAAACTTTGCTGTTCAACGGTTATGCCGACGAAGTGGCGCAACTTTATGAAAGAATGGATTTGAAGCGATTTTTCTAGGGAAAAATGACGGACATAAGTTTTAACAAAATACTAATCTTCATCAACAGCCTGGTGCCGCTTTTGCTTTTAGCTTGGGACGCATTTAACGGAAATTTAGGCGCAAATCCGATTAACTTTTTTCTGCAAACAACCGGCTTTTTGACGCTCATTTTTTTGTTTAGCAGTCTTTCAATTACACCGCTTCGCAAGTTTTTCGGCTGGAATCAATTAGTGAAATTTCGCCGAATGCTCGGACTTTACGCCTCCTTTTATGGTTTTCTGCATTTGATAACTTACAGCATTTTTGACAAGAGTTTAAATGTTTCGGCAATCGTCAGCGACATCTGGCAACGTCCGTTTATCGCGGTTGGAATGATCAGTTTTTTTCTGATGATTCCGCTTGCCATAACTTCAACCAACGAAATGATCAAGCGTTTAGGCGGAAAAAATTGGCAAAAACTTCATCGGATGAATTATCTAATTGCGATTGGTGGAGTCGTCCATTTTTATATGATTCAAAAATCGGACATCACTTATCCGTTTCTGTTTGCGTTAGTTTTAGCAATTTTACTCGGCTATCGAATCTACGAATGGAACAATAAAGCGTCTAAATAATAGCCACAAAAAAGCACAAAAAACACAAAAACTTTTGATTTCTTTTTGCGTCGCGGAGCGTCTGTGCTTTTTTGTGGCTTTTTACTTTTTCTTGATTGGTGTAACGTAGTCGAAAGTGCGGCGGAAATCATCGCCGTTGATGAGAACGGTTTTGCTCATTTCAAACAGGCGTGAACGCAGGCGCACACCGATTCGGTCTTCGAGTGTTTCAATGCCTTCGGCGCGTCGGTCGTCCAGATAGTTGGTAGTGAAAATCGTCAGTTTTTTGTCGTTGTAGCGCGTGTTGATGATGTGCGCCATCGTGTCGCGCACCCATTCGCTCGGTTTTGATGCGCCGATTTCGTCCAAAACTAAAACTTCGGTGTCAAAAACGGGTGCGAGAACTTTTAGCTCTGATGTTTGCGAAATCGAGTTGTAAGAACTTTGAATTTCCTTCAAAAGTGAACCGAATTCATAAAACAGACAGGAAAAACCGCGCTCAGTCAAACCCTTCAAAATCGAAACTGCCAAATGCGTTTTCCCAACGCCAACCGTTCCCATAAAAAGAAGCCCGCGCTCAACCGCTGGATATTCCATTGCAAGACGCGAAGCAAATCGAAAAGCGCGTTCTTGCGACGGATTAAAGGCGCGATAAGTGTGAAAATGACAATCGGTATAGCGTTTTGGAATCCGCGCTTTTTCCAGCAGGTTTGAATGCGATTTTTGCTTGCGGCACTTGCACAGACGCGCTCCCTTTCCCGCGACGACTTCCATTCCCGAACCGTAACAAAGCGGACAAACTTCAACCTCATCGCCGATGTCAGGCGATTCGTAAAAATCGCTTTGCGGCACTTTCTGCGCCACATTCGGAACGACAAAAAGTGGCTGAATTTTCGCTTTTTCTTGTACCATTCGAGAAAATAAAATTCGTTTTGTTGCTAACTAAACCTTGTTCTTTTTCGGGGAAGTTGCTTCAAAAATGCAGAAGTTATTAAGCAGTATAACACCGAAAAAAATGATTTCAAGTTTTATTTTACATTTAAAAACTCAACAAACATCGGGCTTCCATCAATTTCAAAAAATGCCAAAAAGTGAAGTTTCTGAAAACACAGGACTTAGGAATTAACAAAAAATTCACATTTGGCAGTAAAAAGTGAAAAAGCTTAAAAGTGAAAAAGTGAAAAAGCTAACTTGAATATCGCCAACTTACTTTTAAACTTTTTCACCCTTTCACTTTTAAGCTTTTTCACTTTTTTTCGTCTTGTCGGCGTGTGGTATATTAGAAACTGATTTGATAAAAAGTTTTTAACTATGGGAATGTTACACAGTCTATTGATAAAACTCGGTTTAGCCGATTTGCGCCCGGAGCGTCATCCGATAACGGTTTTTCTGCTTGACGACGATTTGCGAAGGCATCGGTGGTTTGCCAAAAGGTTTGAAGGCGACGAGATGGACATTGCCGAAACGGTTGCCGAAGCAAAAGAATTTTTGCAAGAATATAACTACGACGCAATTTTTCTTGACCACGATTTACTGCCGCATCATTACGAATCAAACGAACATAATGATTTTGAAAACACGGGTTACGCGATAGCCGAATGGCTCAACGAAAACGAGGCAATAAACCGTTCGGCGACGGTTATCGTCCACACACGAAATGCCGACGGCGGCTATCGGATGGTCGAAAAATTACGCGAATCAGGCAGACAAGTCGAATATGTGCCGTTTCCGATGCTCGATTTGAAGATAAAAAACTATTGGCAAAGGTAAGCAAAAAGTTTAAAAGTTTAAAAGTGAAAAGGTGAAAAAGTTTAAAAGTAAGATTGAATTCAGCAACCACCTTTTTCACTTTTAAACTCTTTCACTTTTCTACATTAAATATTATGAAAGCAATTTGGAATAACGAAGTATTAGCGGAATCAGATAAAACAGTCGTCGTCGAAGGAAATCATTATTTTCCCGACGATTCAATCAACAAAGAATTTTTCAAACAGAGCGAAACGCACACGGTTTGCGGTTGGAAAGGCACGGCGAGTTACTACGATGTCGTCGCGGGCGGCAAAACCAACAAAGACGCGGCTTGGTTTTATCCTGACGCGAAAGATGACGCGAAAAATATCGAAAACCACGTCGCGTTTTGGAAAGGCGTTGAAGTTGTGGCGTGAAAATTATTTAATCAACCGGAAAACGCCGATGATATAATTTTTTCGAGGTAAAATATGGGACAAATAATTATTGATCTGCCTGTGCGCGTCAAGCGGCATTACAAAATTGACGACGTGGAATCAGCTAACGAACTATTAACGGTTCTGCAAAACACGGCGCGGCGTATCGAAGACACTCCCGAAAAATTAACTGCCGAAGATTTAGCCGACATTCGCGCTGCCAAACGCGTCCGCGAAAAAGGCGAATTTATCGCGTGGGAAGATGCCGAGACGTTTTTAGATACGTTGAAATAGTCAATGGCTTATCAAATCCAAATTGAAAAATCGGCTTTAAAACAGTTAAGCAAAATTGAAAAGCCGATGCGTGAAAAAATCAGGACGACGATTAAAGATTTAGCTCATAATCCGCGCCCGTTCGGATATAAAAAATTAGTTGACGAAGGCGGATTGTATCGAATAAAAGTAAGTAATTACCGCATTATTTACGAAGTTCAGGATAATATTTTACTCGTCAGCGTTTTGCGCGTCGCCAAGCGCAATGAACGGACTTATTAAAAGAGTTGAACTTTCGCCTTTAACGCCCGAAATATTCAAACTCGTCAATCGAAATTCATGTCGCGTTTTGGAAAGGCGTTGAAGTAGTTGCGTAAAAATGCTTTGTTGCAAAAGCAATAGCAAATTATTGTGAATTAAAAATCCTTTTTGAAACTGACAAATACTACTTATGAAGCCATTGCCCGAAGAAATAGTATCAAGTGCCTTTATTGTAGCCAACGGTGAATATGCTTGGAAGCGTTCACACATTTTTATTGCCTTACAAGCTATCGCCGAAACAGAACAGGCTATACTTGGCGGCGATATTTGGGTTATAAAAGACGGGAAAACTTACGGCTTATTTTCAGATGAAGTAGGTATGCGTCTATGGGATACAGTGCCGTATAAGGCTGATGAATTATGGGTTGATTATTGCCATCGAACTTATGAAGAAAGTATCCATGAAATAGAAACGACGCAAATAGTAAATGCGGTTGACCGAGAATCTCAACAATATCTTTTCTATAATCCAGTTTACATTGAACAAAATGATGTTAAGTCGCTGATTCCGCGAAGCAAGATGGACACTGAACGTGCAGAAGCGGCGGTTGCCGCTGGTTATCCTGCTGTTGCTCCTATTTTGCCAGA
>JANOXW010000051.1:0-3554 GCA_031418635.1 Acidobacteriota bacterium | reverse complement strand
TATTTCGGGTTTGCCAAAAACGTAACTTGTCCGCTGACGGCAATGTCAAGTCCTGCCGCGCCCGTCAGTTCCAAGTCCGCTTCGCCTTGCTCTATTTCAGAAAAAGTCTTTTCCGCTAAAGTCCTTAATTTCATAAAATTGCGTAAAATCGTTTTAACATTTAACAAAATAGTTTATACTATTGGATATTGATTTCGGCTTGATGACAAAAAGTTACCAACTAACTTATCCCCTATTTCATCTTGTAAATCTATCCTAATTTCAACTTTCATAATAGAAGTAATAATATGAGTGAAAAAATTTTAACCCAAACAGAGAAAAATTACACCGTTGAAGACTATTTAAAAATCGAACGCAACGGCGCGAACAAACACGAATATCATAATGGCAGAGTTTTGGCGACTGCCGGTTCAACCCGTCGGCATAATTTGATTGGCAGTAATACGACAATTGCCATCGGCAGCCGTTTGAACGGACAAAAATGCGAAATTTATGTCAACGATATGCGTGTCAAATTAACCGACCACAGCTATTGTTATCCTGATGTCGTCGTGATAAAAGATGAGCCGAAATTTGACGGTGGCGAATTGGATATATTGCTCAACCCGACGGTTATTGTCGAGGTTTTATCAAAACCGACGCTGTGCCACGACAAGACGGAAAAACTCGAATGCTATTTGGCGATGGAAAGCGTGCGCGAATGTCTGTTGGTCAAAGAAGAAGAAATGCGCGTCGAACATTATGCTAAACAAACCACAAATCAATGGATTTACAAAATTTATAACCGGCGCGAAGATATAATTTCGCTTGATTCAATCAATTGCAAAACTTCGGTTGGAGAAATCTACGCTCAGATAAAATTTGATTAGTTTTTTTTGCAAAATTCACATTAAATTCACGGGATCAATTTCCACATTGACGATCCGCAAATCGCAAAATTTTTCTTGGGCATCGTGAAGCGCAAAATCGAGCGTTTCGCGTAATTTGGTGCGGTTTCGCGCCTTGACCAAAATCTGCAAACGGTGTTCGCCTTTCAGTCTTGCCAACGGCGCGGGCGCGATGCCGAAAATCCGACACATTTTTTCGCTGTTAGCGTTTTGTAAGCAATCCTTTAAAATCTGCGCGTGGTCAAAAGCATAGTTGTAATTTGAATGCTTTATCAAAATCGAAGCTAAAGCAACAAACGGCGGATAGCTTAATTTTTGGCGAAAACTTATTTCTTCTGCGTAAAAACCTTCGTAATCTTGTTGGCAAGCGTGTTTGAGAACGTAATGTTCGGGATAATACGTTTGAATTAGAACTTTTCCCTGCAAATCGCCGCGTCCGGCGCGTCCGGCGACTTGTGTCAGCAGTTGAAAAGTTCTTTCAGCAGAACGAAAATCTGGCATCGCAAGTCCCGCGTCAACCGAAATTACGCCGACTAAAGTTACATTCGGAAAATCGTGTCCTTTCGCCAACATCTGCGTTCCGACGAGCATATCAATCTCTCCTTCGCTAAATTGCATCAGTGTTTCTTCAAATTCTTTGCGCCGTTTGGTCGTATCGCGGTCAATTCGCGCGATGCGAAGATTTGAAAATTTGCGCTTCAAAATATCCTCTATTTGCTCCGTTCCTTCACCGACAAAATAGAGATATTGACTTTCGCAGTTTGGGCAACTACGCGGAGCTTTTTCGCGGTGATTGCAATAATGACAGACGAGTTTTGCGTCGCGCCGATGATAAGTCAGCGTAATATCGCAATTGTTACAGCGGATAGATTCACCGCAACTGCGGCACAACACAAATTGCGAAAAGCCGCGCCGATTGAGCAAAATGATTGATTGTTCGCCGCGGGCGTGAGTTTCTTCGATTGCCTGAACGAGTTGCGGTGAAAAACTCGCATCTTTTCCCAGCTGTTTGAAAATTTGGCGCATATCAACGAGTTCGGCGCGTGCCATCGGACGATTGCCGATACGGTTCGGCAAAGAAAGATATTGATATTTCCCGATGTGCGAATTATGAAAAGTTTCCAGCGCGGGCGTGGCTGAACCGAGAACGACAACAGCATTAGCAAAATTGGCGCGGACGACGGCAACATCGCGCCCGTTGTAAAAAGGCGATTCGTGTTGCCGATATGAACCGTCGTGTTCTTCGTCAATGATAATCAAACCGATATTTTCTAGCGGTGCAAAGACGGCGGAACGAGTTCCGATAACGATTCGCGCCGCGCCGCTGCGAAGTCTGCGCCATTCGTCAAAACGTTCGCCGGTTGAAAGATTTGAATGCAAAATCGCTACTTCATCACCGAAAACGGCGCGTAATCTTCGGGAAAAAACCGGTGTCAGCGCGATTTCAGGCACAAGCATCAGCGCGGTTTTGCCTTTTTCCATAACGGTTTTCATCGCCCGAATATAGATTTCCGTCTTGCCACTTCCCGTAACGCCGTGAAGCAAAAACGCCTTATATTTGTCCGTTTGCAAAGCCTTCTGAATTTCCGACAAAACCGTGTTTTGCTCGTCAGTCAAAATTAAATTTTGCAGTTCGGGCAGTTTTGCATTTTGTAATGGATCGCGCCGAACTTCTTGCACAAAAATCTCGACAATTCCGCGTTTTGCCAAAGTGTTTATTGAAGACGCGCCGACATCGGCTTTTTCAAGCAGTTCGGTAAAAATAATTTCGCCGTTTTCTTCTAATAAAAGTTCGATGATTTTTTGTTGCGCGTCGGTTAAAGATTTGTTGGTTGGCTGATGCAATTCGGGCGGCAAAAGACGCACGGATTTGCGGCGTTTCGCTTTTACTTGCGCGGTCAACATTCGGTGCAATGTGCTTGCCCAATTTTCTTTAACGAGTTCACGAACTGCGCGTTGAGTTTTTGATACGCCGAATTTTTTGCCGAGTTCACGGGCGGAAGTTTCGCCGTTTTCGTTCAGGAATTGCAAAATCTGAACTTTTATAGTTTTTGCCGAAGAAACTTTTGCTAATTCGTCGCGCCCGTTTTCGGTTATCGAAACGACTTGTTCGACATTGGCGTTAATTCCCGCGGGCAAAGATGCTTTCAACACTTCGCCCCACGAAGACGCATAATAATCGGCTGTCCATTGCGTCAGTTTGATAATTTCGGCAGTCAAAAGCGGTTCTGCATCGAGCAATTCAATCGCTTCTTTAAGCGCAGATTCTTCAATTTCGAGTTCGGAATCTAAATTTTGATGAAGCGCAACCGCATAACCCGTCAGTTGCCGTTTGCCAAAAGGCACGAGCAGACGCGCTCCAATTTGAATATTTTCTTGCAAACCGACGGGCAAAATATAAGTAAAAGTTTGACGCAACGGCAAAGGCAAGGCGACTTCGACATATTGCGGTTTTGGCACATCTTGGAGAAAAGTTTTAGCGGCAAATTGGGACATTATAAATTTCAGATTTCAGATTCCAAATTTCAGATGGTTAAATTAGAAATTCTTGAAATTCTATTTTTATCTCTAACAAGTAAATGATAACTTAATAAAACCTTTTGCAAAAACGAGAATCTAACGATTGCAAAAGGAATATTTAACAAGTGAACGAAATTTGGAATTTGA
>JANOXW010000050.1:0-2084 GCA_031418635.1 Acidobacteriota bacterium | reverse complement strand
GTAGCTGACGGCATTGTTAAAAGCCTCGACGCTTTCTTGTGCTTTGCCCAATTCCAAATAGCTTTCGCCCAAATAATTGTAGGTTTTCGCGTCGGGTTTATAGAGTTTTAATTGGTCAAAGACAGAAACGGATTCGGCGTATCGTTTTTGTTTGAATAAGGATACGCCGAGCAATTCAAAGGCGTTGACATAATCTGGTTTGATAGCGATGGCGCGTTTATAAGCAAGAATTTCTTCGTCAGCGCGTCCTAACTTATTGAGGACAAGACCGAGTGCGTATTGTGAATCGGCGTTGCTTGAGTCAAGTTTTGTCGCTTGCCGATAAGCCTCAAACGCATCTTTATATTGACCGAGAGCAAAACTCGATGCGCCGATATTGACGTAGGTTTCTGCCCAATTTGGACGCAGTTTGGCGGCTTGCCTTGATGCTTTGAGCGCGTTGGCGTGTTGACCTAAAACACCGTAACAATATCCCGCTTGATACCAAGCCTCCGCATAATTGCTGTCAATTTCCACCGCTTTTTCAAAATACGGCAATGCCCGCGCAAATTCGTCGCGCGATAAAATTCCCAAACCTTGCGAATACAAACTTTCGGCAACAGCACGTTTATTTTTTTGCGTTTCGGTGTTGAGCGATGAAAATGTTTGCAGTTCGCCGATTTTTAACTGCAATATTCTTTCCGACGACACGGCAAAATTCAAACTTTGACCTTCAGCCGCTTGCAAAGTCGCCACGCCGATAACTTGTCCGCGCATATTGACGACGGGCGAACCGCTTGAGCCGGGTGAGATTGGCGCAGTAATTTGAATAATTTTTCCGTAACCCGGAATTTCGCGCACCGCCGAAACAATTCCGTTAGAAATCGAACCTTCTAAGCCGTAAGGATTGCCGATAACGACGATGCTTTCGCCTTCTTGCGGAATTGTGCCGAAAATTTTCAAAGGAATCGCTAAACCCGCCGGAACTTCGACTTGTAACAATGCCAAATCGCCTTCGCCGTCAATCGCTAAAACGCCACGCACCGTAAATTTTTTGCCGTCAACCAAATGAATTTCAACGCGGCTCGATTTTTCGATAACGTGCCGATTGGTAATAACTTTGTCGCTAGAAACAAAAAAACCGCTTCCGCGTGAAAGCGTCGCGCCATTTGCGTCAAAAGTTTCAATCGCCACCGCCGAAGGTTTGACGCGACGCACAAGTTCCGGCAAATAATCCTGAGCAAAGACGGAAATAGCGCAAGCCCAACTAAGCATAAAAAAAAGCAAAATTTTATTGACGGCGACTTTCATCTTTAATCAACTATTGGAAGTATAAAGCGTTTCACGCATTCAAACAAATTTTGAGCGAAATAAAAAAACGGTTCCGTCAAGCAAGATGCGAAATCTTGACGAAACCGTTGCCATAAATATAGGAGATATGGGAAATTTATCTTGTATAAGGGCTGGTTGAGCGGTCAGCCGTTTTCGGATATTGATATGTCGGAACTGAATTTTGACTATCCAAAGATGAGTCGTTTTCGTCGGCGAACAAACCATTTTTTGCCACCGCCCGAATTACGCTGTCTTGAGTTGAAAAATAAAACGAGCGCGTTCCCATTGACTTGGACATCGGTGTTGCCTTAATTGCACAATCGCCGTTTAAGGTCGGAAGATTTACGAGCATAAAGCGATAGCCGCTTTTTTGACCGCTTGCCATTATTCGTAATTGTTAATTCGTAATTTATTGGATTTCGACCATATCTCCGGTGTGCATTTCCGATGTGTTGCGCGTAATCACAGCCGTTGCCGTTCTTTCTTTGACATTCAATATCACGAGTTCACCGACAACTCTTCGCAAATAGTTCGGGCGGCGCGACTTAGCATCTTCCGTCGTTACGACTGCGCTGGTTGCTTGTTCGCCTTTTTTGCGTCCGGTTTGATTGGAAAATTTTCCGCCTTTGTATTCCTCGCTTTGATAACCGCCTTCGGTGTTAAGAAGTTCTTCTTTTTCCACCTTGTCAAAAATATTTCCCGTGCCAAGCGGACGGAAAACGGTTAAATGGTCGCCGACTTTGACGTTATCTTCCGCGCCCAAATCAACATAA
>JANOXW010000049.1:0-6025 GCA_031418635.1 Acidobacteriota bacterium | reverse complement strand
GATTGCGGTCAAGCATTCCTAAATCAAGTTGTTTCCAAATTTTTTTTAAGATTTCGCCGTGTGATGCGGTTTTATCCCAAATACTTTGTTTCATCAATGTTTTCACCGCAGAAATGCAGAGATTAAAATACAAATTAAATGGAGATATTGCGTTTTCTCTGCGTTTCTTCGGGTAAATTTTCCCAAATAATTTACGCTTTTAGTTTTTCGATAATAGCATTAGCAAAGTCAACGGTTTTTGCCGAACCGCCTAAATCTTTAGTTATCGTCGTTCCTTCAGCAAAAACTTCGAGCATCGCTTTTTCCACATTTTCCGCCGCCTCGCGTTCGCCGATGTGTTTGAGCATCAAAATCGCCGACATCAAAACCGCCGTCGGATTTGCCACGCCTTGACCGGCAATGTCCGGCGCAGAACCATGGACGGCTTCAAAAACCGCGCCGATTTCGCCAATATTCGCGCCCGGCGCAAGTCCTAATCCGCCGATTAAACCGGCGCATAAATCGGAAACGATGTCGCCGTAAAGATTTTCCATCACCATTACGTCAAACTGTTGCGGGTTCATCACGAGTTGCATACAACAATTGTCAATAATTTTATCATCCGCCGTAATTTCAGGATAATCTTTCGCTACGTTATAGAAACATTCGAGAAAAAGTCCGTCTGAAAGTTTCATAATATTCGCTTTGTGAACGGCGGTAACTTTTTGACGGTTTTCGCGCACGGCAAATTCAAAAGCATATTTTGAAATGCGCGTCGAGGCTTTTTCTGTGATGATTTTCAAAGATTCAACCACGCCCGGCACAACGATATGTTCGAGTCCGGCATATAAATCTTCGGTATTTTCGCGGACAATCACCAAATTCAAATTTGGATATTTGCACGGAATATTTGGCAGGGCGCGAATCGGGCGGACGTTTGCATACAAATCGAGCGTCTTTCGCAAACCCACATTGACCGACGTAAAGCCTTTACCAATTGGAGTCATGAGCGGACCTTTGAGCGCAACTTTATTTTTTCTGATTGAATCAACCGCCGCCTCCGGCAACGTCGTGCCATATTTTTGCAACGCCTGTGCGCCGATGATTTGCGTTTCCCATTCGATTTCTACGCCCGTCGCCTCGATAATCTGAACAGTTGCCGAAATAATTTCCGGTCCGATGCCGTCGCCCGGAATTAGTGTAATTGTGTGTTTGTTCATTTTTTATTCAACTCTCAAACCGTTAAGCCGAGATTGTTTTCAATTTGGGTCAAGCGTTTTTTTATGTCCCGAATTTCTTCTCGATGTTCAAGCGTATCGTTTCGGTCAAATATAATTTGTTTTTCCAATCGGTCAATTCTGATGCCGATGGTTTCGACCTCTCGCTTTATATCTTCTTTGATTTCTATACCAATCGCCACCATTTGTTTTTCCAAAATTGTGAACCGATCTTGCACTTTAGCAAAGGCTTCAATAACTTGTCGTCTAAATTTTTTAAACTCCGACTCCAAACCATCAAATCGCGTTTCTAAACCATCAAATCGCGTTTCTAAACCATCGACTTTTACATCTATTTTACCGACAGTTTTCTCTAAATTTTCCTGTCGGACTTTAATGTCGGTAACGACTTCGAGAATTAAATCTAACTTTTTATCGCTCATAATTTGTTTCCTTTGACTTGGGCGGTTATAAATAAATATCAGTTTAACTTAAAACTGATTGACAGCAAAAGACAAATGACGGAAGTTTTAATCATCGGCGGCGGCATTATCGGTTTAGCAATCGCCCGTGAATTACGCCAAAAAGGTGTTGAAAAAGTTAAGATTTTGGAAAAAAATTCGACTTGCGGAATGGAAGCCTCAAGTGCCGCCGCCGGAATGCTGGCACCGCAAGCCGAAGCCGATAAAGCTGATGATTTCTTTGATTTTTGTCAGGCAAGCCGCGATTTATATCCGAATTTTGCGGATGAATTATTTGCGGAAACCGGCATTGATATTGAACTTGACCAAACCGGAACGCTTTATTTGGCGTTCACTGAAAAAGACGCGGACGAACTCGAAAAAAGATTTGCTTGGCAAAAACAGGCAAATTTGCAGGTTGAAAAACTGAGTGCGAAAGAAGTTTTGCAGATTGAGCCGAATGTTTCGCCGAAAGTTCTTTTCGGTTTGCGGTTTCCGATGGATTGGCAAGTTGAAAATTGTAAAATCATTGAAGCGTTTGTTAGAGCAAAAAACAGAGGCGAGTTTGTAAAAAGTGAAGTGAGAAGTTTGATTATTGAAAACAATAAAGTTATCGGCGTAGAAACCGATATGGAAAAAGTCTATGCGCCGATTGTGATAATCGCGTCGGGCGCGTGGACGAGTTTGATAAAAGACAAACTCAACTTGCTTTCAAACATCAAAGTTAAACCGATTCGCGGACAAATGATTGCCTTTGATGATTATGGCAAACTGTTTCGCCACGTCATTTACAATCGTCGTGGTTATGCTGTGCCGCGAAAAGATTGTAGAATTTTGATTGGCGCAACCGTTGAAGATGTCGGGTTTGATAGTCGCACGACAAGTGCAGAATCGGCTTCATTATTAAATGTGGCGTTTGAAATCTCGCCCGAATTTGAAAAGTTGAGTTTGAAAAAAACTTGGGCTGGTTTGCGTCCGTTCGCCGCTGACGGTTTGCCGATTTTGGGCGCGTTTCCCGAAATTGAAAATCTCTTTATCGCCACGGCGCATTATCGCAACGGAATTTTGCTCGCGCCGCTGACGGCGAAGATTTTAGCTGATAAAATTGCGGGAAACGCGGAATCGAAGTATTTGGAAATTTTCAGTCCGCGCCGTTTTCAGAAGTTGGCAATAAGCAACAAGCAGTGAGCAGTTTTTTACAAATTAATTCATTAACATTATGCGTAAATTATTTTTATCTCTAATCTTTTTAGCTTTATCAATCAGTGTTTTCGCGCAATCTCGGCGCGTTAATCCGAACAATCCGCCGCCAACTTCGGCGGCAGTCAACGCGATTGATGAAGTAACCGTGAAACAGATGTTTGACGAGGCAAACGTCTATGCCAAGAACAAATTTGCCGAATTTGAAAAACAGAAACTTCCCTTTAGCGACAGTCTTTTGAAGCGCACCGTGTTGGAACAAAAGCAACTTGCCGCCAAATATGCCGAATTGGTTTCCACGCGCTCAAATCTCGCTGGTGAAGATTTTTATTATCTCGGAATGCTAAATTGGTTGGCGGAAAATACGGAAAATGCCGCCGAATCTTTTCAAAAATTTCTCGCTCTCGAAAATCCCGCCGCCGACAAAGCACAAACAGCGCGTTCAATTGTCGTCGTCGTCGCGGCACGAGATAGAGATTTTGCCGAAGCCGAAAAATTGCTCAAAAATTATCTGACCAATAGTCCGATAAAGATGAGTGAACGCGCCAAAATGGAAAGTGAATTGGCGGAAAATTATCGGGCGGAAATGGATTTGGCGTTAGCGGCAAAACACGCCGAAGAAGCATTTCGGGCGACCAAAGCGATTTTCAAAGATAACACTTCACGCGCCCGCGGACTCAGCGAATTACTGACTGCTGGAATCGCCGTTTTCGAGATTTACAGCGACGACGGCAAGCAGACAGAAGCCGACAATGCGCTCGAAAATTTGCGAAAAACCGCCGCTTTGGTCGAAGCCAGCGACGTTTATTATTACGCGGTTGACCGGCAAATAAAATATCAAATTGAAACAAAGCGCAAACCTTTAGCATTGCAAACATTGAACACCGCACTCGCGCAAACAAACAAAGATTTTAATGTAAAACTGTTGCAGGAAGATGTTATTCGCCGTCTGAAAAAGCGTGAAAAGCAATATAAATTGCTTGGGGAAACCGCGCCTGAACTTACCGAGATTGACAAATGGTTTGGCGGAAACGCGCAAACTCTCGCCGATATGCGCGGCAAAGTGATTTTACTCGATTTTTGGGCAACGTGGTGCGGACCATGCCTCGATGCGTTTCCGGCGTTGACCGAATGGCATCAAACCTACAAAAACGACGGCTTGGAAATTTTGGGCGTAACGCGCTATTACGGACAAGCGGAAGGTCTCTCGGTTGACAACGCAGCAGAATTCGATTTTCTCCAACGCTTCAAAAAAAGCCAACGCTTGCCTTACGATATTGTCATCGCCAAAGGTCAGGCAAATCAAATAATGTATCAGGCAACGAGCCTTCCAACTACTGTTTTAATTGACCGCAAAGGCATTATTCGCTATCTTGAAACCGGCACAAGTCGCAGCCGTGAGGATGAAGTTCGAGAAATGATTGTCAAACTGTTGGCGGAAAGGTAAAAAGTAAAAAGTTAAGAACTGAAACTCTTATTTTACTTCCTACTTTTCCTTATTTCGTAATGGCAAAAGCATCTAAAACATTTAAAAGCAAAACCCAAACTTTTTATGACCGTATCGCCGATGTTCAAAATTTGGCGATGAAAGTCAACGGTTATCGGGCTTCGGTGGCGAAATATTTGCGCTCTTTGGATTTGCAACTCGATGAAAATTCAGTTGTCTTAGATGCCGGAAGCGGCACGGGCATTGTTACACTCGGTTTATACAGCGCGGAGTTTAATCCTAAAAAAACCATCGCGCTTGACCTTTCATTTAATTCTTTGCAAGTTTCCCGTGAACAATTTGAAAAAGATAAAAAAACTAACGCGAAAAAAATCTCTGCCGTCCAAGGCAATATTTTGAGTTTGCCGTTTGCCGATGAAACTTTCGATTTGATTTTGACCTGTGGAGTATTGGAATATGTTGCGCTTGACGAAAGTTTAAAGGAGTTTGCCAGAGTGTTGAAAAAAGGTGCGAAATTGGTTTTGATTCCGGTCAGACCTTCGATTGTCGGTTCGGTTTTGGAGATTTTCTATAACTTCAAAATTCATTCGATAAAAGAAACCAAAGTGATTGCAAAACGATATTTCGAGATTATCGGCAATCATAAATTTCCGCTGAATGAGCCGATTAGCTGGTCGAAAACGATTTTTCTACTAAAGAAGAAGTGAGAAATAAGAAGTGAGAAACTAATTCTCATCTCTCACTTCTCACTTCTCACCTAAATTAAATGCAAACTAATGAAATTCGTCCGCTTATCATCGCACATCGCGGCGCGTCGGCACTTGCGCCCGAAAATACTTTGGCGGCTTTTCAAAAAGCGATTGAAGACGGTGCAGAAGGCATCGAATTTGATGTGCGACTTGCCAAAGACGGCGTGCCGGTTGTGTTTCACGATCCAAATTTGTATCGCGTCGGACGCATCGAAGGGCGTGTTTCCGATTTTACGGCGGAAGAATTACAAACTTTAGATGTGGGTTCTTGGTTCAACGCGAAAAATCCGCGTCAAGCAGTTGAAAAGTTCTCCGCCGAAACCGTTTTGACATTGGCGCAATTGCTTGATTTTTTGAAAGATTATAAAGGTTTGATTTATATCGAATTAAAATGCAAAGATGCGGAAATCGAGTCGTTAGTAAAAACTGTCTGTCAAACAATCAGCCAATCGTCTTTGCTTCCGAACATCTTGGTCAAAAGTTTCAAACTCGAAGCGATTCCGATTATTCGCCGTTTGTGTCCCGACGTAAAAACCGTCGCGCTGTTCGCGCCGAAGATTATGACGATTCTTCGCAAAGAAAAATATCTGGTTAAAATCGCTTCCGACCTCGAAGCCGACCAGTTATCGCTTCACTTCTCGCTTGCCACACGCAAATTGATGGAAAAAGCCGCGAAGAAAAATCTGGCTGTAACAATTTGGACAGCGGATAATCCACGTTGGGTCAAACGCGCAGTAGATTTAGGAATAAACGCAATTATTACCAACAATCCGGCGCGTCTGTTAGCAAAAAGAAACGAGATTTTTGTAAATTGTAAATCGTAATTATTACTAAGTAACAAGTCCGAAATAAAGTGATGCAATAAAGAAATATTGCATCAAAAGAGAATGAGAGTAAAAAAAGAGTATTATGAAGCTGATTTTTTAGAGAAGCAAGTAAATTTTTATCGAAGTTTGCCGGAAAAACAGCGAC
>JANOXW010000048.1:0-9053 GCA_031418635.1 Acidobacteriota bacterium | reverse complement strand
TTGCGTCCCGGACCGATATTTACCGACATTCTTCTCGGTGATGAAATCAACCGCACGCCGCCGAAAACACAAGCCGCTTTGCTCGAAGCGATGGAAGAAAGACAAGCGACGATTGACGGCAAACGCTACAAACTCTCGCCTCTGTTCACCGTTTTGGCAACCGAAAACCCGATAGAATATGAAGGAACTTATCCGCTTCCCGAAGCACAACTCGACAGGTTTTTGATGAAAATTCTGATTGGCTATCCGGCGCAGGACGCGGAATTGGAAATTATTGCACGGTGGGATGCGGGATTTAACTCGCGCCATTTGGAACAGGTTGATGTTCAGCCGTTGCCCGCCGAATTTTCGATAAATAATTGCCGCGCCGAGATCAAAGCGATGCGAACCGAAGCCGGCGTGCAGAAATACATCGTCGAAATCGTCAATCGAACGCGCACTCATCCGACGATTCTGTATGGTGCAAGCCCTCGCGCTTCGGTTGCGTTGTTGCTCTGTTCAAAAGCTCTCGCGGCGATTCGTGGACGCGATTTTTCCACGCCCGACGATGTGCGCGATGTCGCTATGCCAGTTTTGCGTCATCGCCTTGCGCTTCGCGCCGAAGCCGAACTCGACGGTGCAACCACCGATGCCGTAATTTCTGATATTATAAAGACTGTGGAAGTTCCGCGATAACATCAACCGACTTTTTACTTTCTTATGTCTATCCAATACGAAAAACCGGTAGAAAACAGACCGCAGATAACACCCGAAGAGTATTTACAACAACAAAAGAGTGCGATTCGTCGCCGCGCCTATTTTTTTATCGGCGGCGGCATTTTGGTTCTTGCTTTTCACATTGTCGCGGTGTTGATGAACGCTATCGAACTACGCGATTTGTTTCGCAGTATTCTTTTTATTCTCGGACTTTTTGCCTTTGTCGGCGGCATTTGGGCAATTTACTATGCAAATAAGCTTACATTTCAAGATTTAATTCCAACCCAAGAAGCGGCTGAATTTGCTCGTCAATCACAAACAACCAAGCCGTATTTTACATATATTTTACTTGGCGCGATTGTCGCTGTAACGCTCGTTCAAATGGCGACGGGTTTGGATAAATCAATCGAAGCCGCAGGATTTGTCAAACCTGATTTTGTGGAAAAAGGCGAGTATTGGCGCATTTTGACGGGCGGCGCGTTGCACGACGGACTTCTTCATATTTATTTTAACGGGCAGGCACTTTACGGTTTTGGAAATTTGATTGAATATCTTTCAAACCGCGCACATCTGGCGATAGTTTTCGTGTTGGCGATAATCGGCGGCGGACTTTTGAGTTTGCTGTTTTTGCCCGACGGAATTTCCGTCGGCGCGTCCGGCGGCATTATGGGTTTAATTGGCTATCTGGCGATTTACGGCTATCGGCGCAAACGCCAACTGCCGCCTGATTTTCTGAAAAGTATGCTGATAAATATCGGATTCATCGCGGCTTTCGGCATTGTTGCGTATCAGATTGTTGATAATTTCGGACATCTCGGCGGACTTATCGTCGGCGCAATTTACGGTTTTGTGCAAATCCCGAAAGACTTGCACAAAAATCCGCGCACCGCCGGCACGATTACCGAATTGGTCGGCTATGCCGCGCTCGGAGTTTTTATTTTTACTTGTATTTTGAGCATTTTGCTTATTCTGCAAGTTGTGAGATTGTAAATCTTATTTTTCCACCTCAGAATTATGTCGAGAATTCGCGTTCATCAACATGTCAATCCGCTTGCGCCGTATTATCGCTTTACGCCGGAACCGCTTGAGTTGGAGAATGTTTTTGCCAATCCTGATTTGCCGTTACATCTCGATATTGGTTGTGCGCGTGGACGATTTTTGCTCAAAATGGCGGCGGTTGAGCCGCATTGGAATTTTTTGGGCGTGGAGATTCGTGAGCCTTTAGTCGAAGAAGCAAACCGCATTGCGGAAGAAAACAATTTGAACAATCTGCATTACGAATTTTGCAACGCGACTTATTCGCTCGACAAATTCCTCGAAAAACTTCCCGCTGATCTGTTGCAAACCGTAACCATCCAATTTCCCGATCCGTGGTTTAAGAACAAACACGCCAAACGCCGAATGGTGAAAGATAATTTGGTCGAAACAATCGCCGAACATCTCAAAATTTCCGGTAAAATCTTCGTGCAAACCGATATTGAATTTTTGGCTGAGGAAATGTTTGTGGTCTTTCGTGAAAATAAACATCTGCATGAGATTGAAATCAATGAAAACCCGTTTCCCGTAAAAACCGAAAGGGAAACTGCTGTCGAAGAAAAAGGTTTGGCGGTTTATCGAAGAGTTTTTAGAAAATCAAAGCCGCTCGAAAATCGTAGTTAATAGACGCTTATAAATATGAGCCGCTCGATTCATTTTTACGGTAACTTTTGTGTCATCAGAACAAGGAGCAGTAGCGACTTGGCTTCTTTGCCCGTCCGCTATCGCTTGACGGTTCTTATTATTGCCTAGTTGATAACGGGAAAGAGTATAATCTCACAAGTCTGAAAGCAATTCAGACTCGTCTGATGAGATTCCAGACGAGTCTAATGAAGTATCAGACTTGTCTGATGAAGTATCAGATAAGTCTGATGAAGTTCCTGACGAGTCTGATGAAGTATCAGACGAGTCTAATGAAGTATCAGATAAGTCTGATCAAGTATTTGACAAGTCTGATCAAGTATCAAACGAGTCTAGTGAAGTTCCAGACTTGTCTGATGGAGTATTTGACAAGGTGAGTTATTTGATATTCATTTGAAAATAATGAGTAAATAATTTTCTACCTTTGGCTTACTTTCGCCAATGCCTAATGAATTCTACAATCAGCGACCAATACAACTTCTTTTAATTTCACCGCATCTTTTCAGATAAGTTCAGGAAATACAAAAGAAAAAAATATGAAAAAAGTTTTGATGTTAAGGTTTGATAAAACTCCGCAACATCAAAAAAGAATCAGTCGAACTCGTGCTAACCAGAAATTTGGTTGGGGAAGTTCTTAAGGCAACCGACGACGGAAAAATTTACCGCGAAGGTTTGAATCTGCAATCGGTCAATCCGAATTCGATTGTCAAATGGAATTTAATACTTCCAAACGGTGAAAAAGAAATTCGCTACATCTATAAAATTTATGTGCGCCGCTAAATTTCGGAGTCCAAAGTCCAAAGTGCTGAACAGCATATCGAACTCAGGATTTGGACTTTGGACTTTGGACTTTGGACTTTGGACTTTTTTCCAAATCGCGCAAGGTGCGGGCGCGTTCGGCTTCCATTTTGGTTTCGGTGAAAATTCTTAGGCTTTCGGCGAAACATTCTTGGGCGGAAACCGTCTTTTTATTTACTTTGACTTTTTCTTGAGTTGACGCGATGATGCCCAGAACGCGCCACGCATTGCCGAGATGTTCCTGGTTTTCGGTTTCCTGCGCGAGAGTGAGAGCTTTTTGCGCTGTTTGCAAGGCTTCGTCAATCTTATTCTGACCGATTAAGACTTCGGCTAAAAAGCGGTAAGTTTCCGAAGTAGTAAAATGCCCGACATTGCCTGCCCTTTCGATTGATTCGCGCAAATCTTTTTCCGCCGCCGCAAAATCGCCTAATTTGAGCCGCAAACCACCGAGATTGCTTTGATAAACTATCTGCAAAACCCGTTCGCCGTTTTCGCGGGCAATGGCAAGTGCTTCTTGATAATGCCGCACGGCGGTTTGCGTGTCGCCGTTGGAATCGGCGTTTTCGCCCAAATTATTCAAAATTCCGCCGACACCGCGTTTGTCGCCCGCTTCCCGAAAAATCGCCAACGCTTTCTTATAGCAATTATCGGCTTGCTCGAACCGTCCGAGAACATTGTAAGCCGCGCCGAGCAAATTCAAACTCCGCGCCTGTTCGCGCCGTCCCGCGTCGCCTAATTCCGCTGTTAAAAGCAAAGCATCTTCGCCCAGCGTGACGGCTTTTTCCATCTCGCCCAACCGATAAAATGCCCACGCTTGCCGATACAAAGCCCTTGCCAACTCTGCTTTTGCCGCGTCGGAATCGCCTGCTTCACGCGCCAACTTTTCCGCCTTTTGTGCGCTTTTGAGCGATGTCCGATTATCGCCTTTTTCACGTTGAGCAAAGCCTAAACCGTTCCACGCTTTGGCTTCGGCTAGTTTATCCTGCGCGTTTTTCGCCGCTGTTTGCATTGCCTTATAAGTTTCAATGGCTTCGTCAAACCGCGCTTGCACGCGCAAAACTTCGCCCAAACCTTCAAACCAATGAACCGATGGTTTTTTGTCCAAGTTCAAGGCTTGGCGATAAAATCCGATGGCGGCGGCGGACGCAAACGCTTCACGCGCTTGATGTCCGGCGCGTCCGAACCAATGCGCCGCTTGTTCGGCTTCCTTCGCGTGTTCAAAATGTTCGGCAATCGTCGCCGCGTATTTGCCGACGCTTTCGCCGCCGTGTTCAATCAACCAAACCGCCGCGCCCTTGTGCAATTCGCGTCTTTCGCGCAACAAAACCGTTTCATAAACCACTTCGCGCAGAAGAATATGCTTGAAAATATATTCGTGAACGTCCGCAAAAACTGATGATTCGTGGCGATAAATCAAATCTTTGCGGCGCACCGATTCCAACGCTTCGCGGACATCGCCCTCTGCGCCTAAACTCTCAACCGCGCCGTCCCAAAATTCGCGCCCGATAACCGAAGCACGTTGCAAAACGGCGCGTTCTGCCATCGTCAGTTGGTCGAGCCGCGCCTGCAAAACGCCCGTCAAAGTCGGCGGAACTTGCGTTTTTCCAAGGCGGCTTTCATCCACGCGCCACTTTTCCTTATTCGTTTCTATCACTCGTTGGTCAATCAACATTTTTATCAATTCTTCAACATAAAACGGATTGCCCTCAGCATTTTCCACTACTAAATTTCTCAGTACGGGCGGAACGGTTTCCATATTTCGCAAAATGTCTTCGACGAGTGAACGGCTGTTGCGTTTGGACAACGGATTGAGTGTCAAACGAGTGTGATTGTTCGCGCCTTCGCCCCAATGCGGTCTGCGCTCGAACAAAAGCGGGCGCGTAAAACACAACATCAACAACGGCGATTCGCCGGCGGCAATGGCGAGATGGTCAAAGAAATCAAGCGATTCGTCATCTGCCCAATGTAAATCGTCGAGATATAACGCCGTCGGCATTTCGCGCATCACGGTGGCAAAAAATTGTGTCGCGTAATGAATTGCGCGGTCGCGGATTTGCCGCGCATCGTCGAGAATTCCGCGGATATGCGGCGACGCGGAAAAATCCAAACCGATCAGTTGCCCGATAAAATGCGCCTTCATTTCAGCCTCGTCGCCATTGCCGAATTCGCCTGAACTCGCCAAATCAAGAATACCGTTCACCAACTTTTCCCGCGCCGCCGATTGCGAATCGCTGTCCTGAATCAAACAGCGAAACGCGAAAACGTCGCGCATCAAAGAATACGGCAAACCGCACATCGCTTCGGTGGCGCGTCCGTTAAAAACGCGGACACTTTCGGGCAAAAACACGACTTGTTTCCTGAATTCGTAGAGCAGACGCGATTTGCCCAAGCCGGCTTCGCCGATGACCGTAACGGCTTGCATTTCGCCGTCTTCGATAACGATATGCAGCGCGTCGAGTATCTGTTCGAGTTCGCTTTCGCGCCCGATCATTTTTGTTTCGATGCCTTCGATGCCGCGTGTGCCGAGCCGAAAAGCGCGTGGCTTGGCTTGCTTGACGGCATAAACTTTTGACGGTTCGGCGATGCTCTGAACGCCAATCGGAAGTTCGACTTCGGCAACTTCAAAAACGCCGCGAATGTGCCGATAAGTGTCGTGCGAAATTAGTATGCCGCCTAAGGGAGCGTTCTGTTCCAAACGCCCCGCGACATTTACCGCCGCGCCCGTTTTCGTAAATATCCCGCTTTCGCTGTTCGTGCTAAAGAAAATCGTGCCGGTGCTGATGCCGATTTTTAAGGGATGAAGGATGAAAGATGAAGGATGAATAGGAGACTTATTTTCTAACAAATTAGTGGTTTTGATAAATTCTTCGATTGTATTTTGCAAAGCGAGTGCGGTATGAACAGCGCGTTCCGGGTCGTCTTCGTGAGTGGCTTCCGCGCCCCACAAAGCGATGAAGTTATCGTTCAAATTTTGGTCAACCTTGCCGCCGTTTTTCTCGATTACCGCTTCGATCTGTGTCCGCAAATCGGTCATCATCTCGTTTATTTCCTCCGGGTCGAAGTTTTCCAAAGCAATCGTCAAGGCGGAAATGTCGGCGGCAAGCACGGTTGCCTGACGGCGTTGTTCCGACGGCGGCTCGGAAAGCGAAACGGAAGTATTCTTGCCATCAAGTAAAGTTGCATCACTGCTCATTAAAATCATTTCCGTCGCGTCTATTTCACTTGAAGTTGATGATATTTTCCGCAACTCAAAGGCAACATCTTTGATGGATTGAAAACGCTCATTCGGGTTTTTCATCAGACAACGGCGAATAATATTTTGCAATTCGACAGGCGCAGAGTGATTAAGATTACCAAGCGGCTTAGGCTCTTCGTTGATGATTTGATAAAGCGAATTGACGACGGAATCGCTTTCAAACGGTTTGCGTCGCGCCGCCGCTTCATACAAAATGCAGCCGAACGAAAAAATGTCCGAGCGTTGATCAATGTCCGTTTTTGCCTGCGCCTGTTCGGGCGACATATAGCCGAGTGTTCCCAAAATCATTCCGGGCATCGAAAGCGGTTGTTCGACTTCTCTGGTGTCGGCTTCCGCCATCGGTGATTCTATCAGCTTTGCTAATCCGAAATCGAGAATTTTGGCGAAACCGTCGCGCGTAACCATTATATTATCGGGCTTCAAATCACGATGAACAATGCCGTTGGCGTGTGCCTTTGCCAAACCGTCAGCAGCTTGCGCGAGATAGTTGAGCAAGGTGTTGAGGTCAACTTTATCAGCGTGAATCAAACGGTTAAGCGTTTTGCCGTCAATAAATTCCATCGCAATATAATGAACAACATCGGCGGATTGTTCTTCATCATTGACAGATTGGGCTTGGTCAATTTCGTAAATCGTCAAAATATTCGGATGATTCAAGGCGGAAGCCGCCCGCGCTTCGCCGACAAACCGCCGCATTCGATCTTGGTTGTCAACCATTTCCGCCGGCAGAATTTTTAACGCGACAAGACGCTGCAAGGTCGTATCCTGAGCCTGAAAAACCATACCCATTCCGCCCTTGCCAATCAGGAAACGAATTTCATAACGTCCAAGCCGTGTGCCGCTTAAAAGAGAATTGTTCACAAAATTTATTATCCGTTTTTTCGTCCGCGAAATATGCGAAATGCGCTAAAAGTAAAACCAAGCCAAAATATGTTTTCGCGTCTTTTCGCGTATTTCGCGGGCAACATAAAAATTTTTAGATTACAGATTATTTATAATGTTCTATAATTACTTGGCGGCGCAAGCATCAAGCAATTTCATTTTAACATCAAAAGGAGATTTTCGAATGGCAGATAAAAAACAGAACGAAGAAGCGAAACAAAAAGAGGACAACGAAAAAGCGGGCGGTTTAGCCGGAGTCGGCGCGGGCGTGATTGCCGGAGCGCAAATTGGCACGGTTTTAGTCCCGATTCCGATTGTCGGAACATTTACCGGCGCACTTGTCGGCGGTGTTCTCGGTAGCAAAGTCGGCAAAAAATACGGCGGCGCGTTGTTAGACAAGCTAAACTCAAAAAAGGAAACGGCATCCGAAACCGAAGATAAAAAGGACGTTACGGCAGAATTGGAAAGGCTTGCTAAATTGCATAAACAAGGCGTTTTGGACGACGAAGAATTCAAAGCCGCGAAAGCATCTTTGCTTAACCTTTAGAAACTGTTTGGAACGCTATGAAATCAATTATATTCACGTTCATAATTTTCTTTTTCGCTCACTCGGCAAACGCTCAACAAATCGTTTGGCTGAACGATTACAAAGAAGCGGCAAAAATTGCCAAAGATAGCGGCAAGCCGATGCTTTTGGATTTCACGGCGAGTTGGTGCAAACCTTGTCGCAAAATGGATGAAGAATTTTGGACAAGGGCGAATGTGATTGAAATGTCCAAAGATTTTGTCTGCGTAAAAGTTGATTATGACCACGATACGGCTTTAGTAGATAAATATGGTGTGCGGGCGATTCCGACGATTGTGATGACTGATTCGTGGGGCTTAGGTTTAAATTTTCATCGTGGATTTGCGGCAACTGCGGATAAAGATATTATTGAAAAATTGAGTTTTGTGCCAAAAAATTTTAGCGAAATCACAGATGCAATTAACCTCATCAAAACGGACAAAAAAGATATTGCCGCCTTGTCTAAAATAGCC
The DNA here is from genome assembly GCA_031418635.1 of Acidobacteriota bacterium. GTDB lineage: Bacteria > Acidobacteriota > Blastocatellia > Pyrinomonadales > Pyrinomonadaceae. The sequence goes on along the minus strand of JANOXW010000048.1, from coordinate 706 downwards.
GAATTTTATCAACAAAGAAAGTTTTATTTCCAGAGCAACGAATTTTACAGCCGTTTGTTGAAGTTGGAAAAAATTTCAGCGCAACGCGAAAATCTGATGCTGAAAATCGGATTTAATAATCTGCAAATCGGTTTGGCTGATGATGCGAAAGTTCTGTTTGATAAATTTCAAAAAGAATTTCCGAACAGTCCTCAACTAGATATGGCAATCTACGGCGCATTGCTTGTCTTTGAGAGAAAAAGTCAATTTCAAGACGCGCAAAAAATGCTTGACCTCCTAAAAACCAAATTCCCGAACTCAAGCCTGATTCCGCAAGCCGAACAAATTTTGCCTCAAGCTGATGTTTTAAAAAAATAATATTTATCTTCGATAAACAATTCGTCCGCCAACAATTGTCGCCACCGCCGCGCCCGTAAAATTCCAATTATCAAACGGTGAATTTTTAGATTTCGATTTCGATGCGGCGTTTTTATAAGTCCATTCCAAATGCGGGTCGAGAATCGTTACGTCGGCAATCGCACCGACGCGCAAAGTTCCGCGATTTTTAAGCCGGAAAATCTTCGCCGGATTTGTCGAACATAATTCAACAAGACGCACCAAATCAATCACGCCTTTGTGAACCAATTCATTAAAAGCCAAACCGACAGCCGTTTCAAGTCCGGTAATTCCAAACGGCGCACGGTCATATTCGAGAGCTTTTTCGTCC
>JANOXW010000047.1:0-4033 GCA_031418635.1 Acidobacteriota bacterium | reverse complement strand
GAAATCGAAAATGCCGTTTTATCGCTCGATGTTCATTTTGAACGCCACAAACAAGTTTCCCGCGAATTAACGAATGAAGCGCAACAAAAACTTTTTCAAGTCGAACTAGATTTTGCTGCAAAGGAATTGAGCGACCTTTTAATGCGCGTCTCGCGGCGCAGTCTGCCGTTACAAATGCTCAAAGACGCGATTGTTTCTTACGGCGAACAGCTTTCTTCGCGTCTTTTGGCGGAAGTCTGCAAGGCGAAAAATCTCAATGCGCGGCAGATGGATTCGCGCCGTTTGATTGTTACGGACGACGAACACGGTGCGGCAACGCCGATTTGGGACGAAACGGAAAATCTTATTCAATTGGAATTGCAACCGTTGATTGACGCGGGCGAAATTCCGATTCTCGGCGGATTTATCGCGGCAAGTCGAACCGGTGAAACAACGACTTTGGGACGCGGCGGATCAGATTATTCAGCGGCACTCGTCGGCGCGGCGTTGCGGGCGCGTGAGATTCAGATTTGGACGGACGTAACCGGCGTTTTGACGTGCGATCCGCGCATCGTTCCCGAAGCGCGGACGCTCAACACTTTGTCTTACGAAGAAGCGGCGGAACTCGCCTACTTCGGGGCAAAAGTTCTGCATCCGAAAACGATAAAACCCGCCGTTGATTTTGCGATTCCCGTGCGCGTCTGCAATTCGCACGAACCCGAAAAAATCGGCACGATGATTTTGCCGCATTCCGAAAAGAGCGCGAAAAAAGTCAAATCAATCGCCCACAAAACAGGCATTACGATTTTGCGGATTTCGTCAGCGCGAATGCTCGGAAGTTACGGTTTTATGTCCGCGCTTTTCCAGATTTTTGAACGCCATCGCACCGTGATTGATGTGATTTCCACCTCAGAAGTTTCCGTGTCATTGACGCTCGACAACGCAACATCGCTTGAGCCGATTGTCAAAGAATTGGAAAGATTGGGCGAAGTTGAAATCGAAGAAAACAACGCTGTCGTCTGCGTCGTCGGCGAAGGGTTGCGCGGTGCTTCGGGCATTGCATCAAAGATTTTTTCAACCATTTCCGACATTAACATTTCGCTCATTTCACACGGCGCGTCAAGCGTTAATATGACGTTTGTAGTGAAGGAAGATAAGGTAAAAGATGTTATTAAAAGATTGCATAAAACATTTTTTATAGAAACGTAAGGTAATAATATACTTATCGGAGTCTAAACACTCTGATATTATATCAAGTTCATAGTTTCAGAAATTCCTTAAATTGAGATTTCAAGATGAGGATGAATTACACATTATGCTGATTGCTTTTGCAGATGAGAGTCAAACTAATGAAAAAGTTCCTATAATTGCGGTTGGTGGCGGTTTGGGGACAGGTTTGCAATGGTGCAAGCTGTCAAAAGCGTGGCAACAAGCATTAAAAACTGAGCCTGACGTTGAAAATTTTCACGCTAAAGACTTTGAATCACCAGAAGGTAGAATAGGCAAAGTTTATGAGAATTGGGAATTAACCAGACGCAACTCTTTTAATCAAAAGCTAACCGATGCGATTACTCATAATCAGATTGCGGTTTGCACGGTTGCAACTGTTAAACCTAGTGATTTCAACGAAGTAATAGCAGCCAGAAAGAAAAAACTACCGAAAGCCTTAAATGCTTTTTATTTTTGTGCATATAAGTTCATCGAACAAAATATGTGGTGGGCAAATCAATACTTTCCCAATCAGGGAATAATCTATTATTTTGAGCAAGGTGGATTGCATCAAAAAGGTATTGAAATGTCTTATAACCATATAAAAAACAATGAGGAAATGAAACAGCTTTTTAAGTTCGCTAAGTCTCCTGTTTTCGCGCCAAAAGATGTACATTTAGAATTGCAAATTGCTGATAAATTAGTATATGAAGCGGCGAAACATTCGAGCCACCACTTTGATAATGCACCCGATGCAAAATACTCAATGATTTCTCCAGTTACAGGTGAAAACATTTGGAAAACTCGCTATTCACCTAATCAATGGGTGCGTGGTGGGCTAGAAATGAATGTGCGGTTATATCGAAAACACGAAATTGAAGAAACATTTGATGAATGGAATTTTTAATTCTGGAAAAGAAAATTTAAATGAAGTAAGACTGCAAATGAATTTAGTGGGATAATGAGTCAAGTATATTATTACCAAACGTAAATGCAAACACTCAAATTTGAATCAGGCACATTGATTTTAGAAGGTGCGGACGAAAAAACGGCTGTGCCGCAAGCGTTTGTGTGGGACACGCGCACTAAACATTTTCGCGCTCCTGCTTTTCTTTATCGTGAAATCATTAAAGATTTTATCCGCACGAAAACGCCTTACGAAGACGATGCGAAAAAATATGCCGTTTTTGATTTTAAGCCGAAATTTCACGTTGAACCTCGATTTTATCAAGCTGAATCTATTGCCAATTGGAAACAAAATGAACGATGCGGCGTAGTTGTTTTGCCGACGGGCGCGGGCAAAACGCACGTCGCGCAAATGGCGATTGAAATGTGCGGACGGCAAACTCTCGTTATTGTCCCGACGATTGATTTGATGAATCAATGGTATGACGTTTTGCTTTCGACGTTTAATGTGGAAATCGGTTTAATCGGCGGCGGTTTTTACGAAATCGGCGCAATAACCGTTACGACTTACGCTTCGGCTTTTCGCCATCAGGAACGACTCGGCAACCAATTCGGGCTTGTGATTTTTGATGAATGCCATCATCTTCCATCGGAAGGCTACAAATACGCGGCGGAATTTGCGATTGCGCCGTTTCGACTCGGTCTTTCGGCAACGCCTGACCGCGCCGATGGCGGCGAAAACGAACTCGAAAGACTCGTCGGCAAATTTGTCTATCGGCTCGAAGCGCAGGAACTTGCGGGCGAATATTTGGCGGATTATACGATTGAACGAGTTGAAGTTGATTTGAACGATGAAGAACGCATCGCTTATCAAAATGAACGCGCGATTTACATTGATTTCAAACGCAAAATGAATCTGCCTTACGGACAAGAAGGCTGGCGAATGTTTATTATGCAAAGCGCACGCAGTGAAGACGGCAGACGCGCGATGAAAGCCTATCGCAATCAGAAAAAAATCGCGCTCGGCACGGAATCCAAACTGCACGTTTTACAAGATTTGCTCATTCGCCATAAACGCGACAAAGTTCTGATTTTCACCGCCGAAAACGAGATGGTTTATCAAATCTCCAACGATTATCTGATTCCCGCCATCACGCACGAAACAAATATCAAAGAACGCCGTTTCTGGCTCGAAGCCTTTAACAAAGGCGACGTTTTGGCATTGGCAACTTCAAAGGTCTTAAACGAAGGCGTGAATATTCCCGACGCTTCCGTGGCAATAATCCTTTCGGGTTCAGGTTCGTCGCGTGAACATATTCAACGCTTGGGCAGAATTCTGCGAAAAAAAGGCGACAAACAAGCCATTCTCTACGAAGTCGTGGCGCGAAACACAACTGAAGAATACACTTCGCAAAAACGCACCGATGTTAGACAATTTCAAGAAGCGAAAAAAGGACAAAATAGAAAGTTGTTTGATTAGAAGGACGGGTTTGTTTAAAGGCAAAACCGAATACAGCCAATTTCAAATTTACCGAATGACGTTTTAAGAAGTTGTTTCACCTTCACGCTCAAGAACTTTTTCGATTTGAGGATTTATTAAAAACTGATTGCCTTTATATGTTCAGGAAATCTTATGTCCTCACGATTTGGAGTTCCTACGCCATTTCTAAGTTTGCTCGGAAGTGGCTTGCTATTCAACTTTATAAACCAATCTAGCTTTTTAAGCAAAATATACTCATGCAAAAAACTCCAAAACTTGCTAATGGCAAGTAAATGCTCTCCGTCACAGTCGTTAAAATATTTAGTTGACCAACCTTCAGTTGGAAACTCTTTTTTCGTGTCAATCAACCAATTAAAAAAACTGTCAATTCCATTTGTTTCAACTTTTGCAAGCCGACTCGCTTCTAACAAACCTAAAATATAAGATTGTAATTGGTCA
>JANOXW010000046.1:0-3626 GCA_031418635.1 Acidobacteriota bacterium | reverse complement strand
ACAAAAAAATATCTTGACACTCTGTATTGTGTTATTGATAAGCGCGTGTGGCAGACTGCAGTCCGCGTCGTCCGACGCACCGACATTTGTTCCGCCTGCCGCGCCGATTGTATCCAACGAAAGCGCAACCGAAAACACAATTCGCTTTCTCGAAAATAAAATTAAGGACGACCCGGAAGATTTCAGCGCAAACAGCAAACTCGCTGGATTATACTTACAAAAATTACGCGAAACGGGAAATGTTCAATATCTTGATTTAGCTTTTCGCACTGCCCGCGCTTCACTTGATTCCGTGGCGGATGTCCGAAATACCGGCGGACTTGCCGCGCTTACCCAAGCCGAATTCGCTTCGCACGAATTTACCAACGCCCGCGATCACGCGCTTCGCCTGATTGAACTCGAACCGCGCAAAAGCTATCCGCAAATAATGTTGGGTGATGCTCTGATCGAACTCGGCGATTACGAAAAAGCTGAAATCGCTTATAAAAAAATCCCCTTTCTCGACAGCGGCATCAGCCACGCAAGCGAAAACAGATTAGCCAGACTTGCCCAACTCAAAGGCAACAACGCCGGCGCACAAAAACATTTTGCCAATGCCTTGAAACTCGCGCTCGATTTACCTGCACCACCGCGTGAAACCGTTGCTTGGTTGCGTTGGCAATTGGGCGAAACTGCTTTTTCCGTCGGCGATTATGAAACAGCAGAAAAACATTATCAAGATACGCTTTTGACATTTCCCGATTATTTTCGTGCCATCGCTTCGTTCGGAAAAGTTCGCGCCGCACGAGGCGACTTACGAGGCGCAATTGAACACTACGAAAAAGCCGTGCGCCTGTTGCCCGACCCGAATTTTGTTACCGCGCTTGGCGATTTATACAAACTTGCGGGGCGCGAAGAAGATGCAAAAAATCAATATGAGTTGGTCGAACAAATCGGACGCTTGAGCGAATTTAACGGTGCGCTTTACAATCGAAGCCTTGCGCTTTTCTACGCCGACCACGATTTGAAACCCGAAGAAGCATATAATCTCGCCGCCAAAGAATATGAAACGCGAAAAGATATTTACGGTGCGGATGCGCTGGCTTGGACGGCATTTAAAGCGGGCAAAATGACGGAAGCAGAAACGGCGATAAAAGAGGCTCTACGGCTTGGAACAAAAGATGCCCACCTTTTTTATCACGCCGCAATGATTGCCAAAGCCGTCGAAGATAAAGCATCGGCACAGGGTTATTTCAAAATGGCGTTGACGCTCAATCCGCAATTTGACCTGTTGCAAGCTGCTGTCGCCAAAAACATATTTGAATCCGAATAGCCATTTTACACGAACTATAGTTAAAGGATTCGGCTAGAAAAAAGATAAAACTGGTGTAATAATTTTGTGCATCAATTTCCCGTTTCATTTAAGAACATATTATGCGAAAAAGAATTTACATAGCGGCGGCATTTATAATTTTTGCCTTTGTCTTTTCAGCGACGGCGCATCCTTTGGGCAATTTTAGCGTCAACCAATATTCACATATTGAAGTTGAAAAATCACAGATTAAACTTCGCGCCGTTTTGGATATGGCGGAAATCCCGACATTTCAGCAATCACAAACGATTGACACAAATAAGGACGGCACGCTTTCACAGGAAGAACTAGATGTCTATACCGAAAAAATCACGCCGGAATATATTGCCAACTTCTTGCTAACAGTTGACGGTCAGCCGATTCAACTTCGTCCCGTCGCAAAAAATATCGCTTTGCAAATAGGATCGGCAGACTTGCAAACACTCAAAATTAGCTGGGATTTGGTTGGTGATTTTTCAAATTTGGACACAAATGCTATTCACCAACTCAAGTTTGAAAACAAAAATAATGAAGAGCGCATCGGTTGGAATGAGATCGTCGTCGGGCGCATCGGTGAAGTTAATATCTTTGACAGCACGGCGTTTGGTAGTGGTTTGACCAAAGAACTGCAAGCCTATCCAAGCGGCGTTTTAACCGAAATGCTCGGTGAAAGAAAAGCCGAATTTTCATTTACGTCCTCACCCCTTGCGGCAGGTGTCAAACCGTTGCAAAACCGCGACGGACATACTTCTGCACCCGTCGAACCGTTAAAAAAAGATAAGTTCGCCGAGTTGATTTCCGTTCCCGAAGTTACGCCGTCCATTATTTTGTTTGGATTGCTCGTTGCTTTCGGTTTCGGCGCGATGCACGCGCTTTCGCCCGGACACGGTAAAACGGTGGTCGGCGCATATCTTGTCGGTTCACGCGGAACGGTCAAACACGCGCTTTTTCTCGGTGCAACCGTTACCATCACACACACACTCGGCGTTTTCGCCATCGGGTTGATTATGCTTTTCGCGTCAAACTACATTTTGCCCGAAACATTGATGCCGTTTTTGGGTTTCGTTTCGGGTTTGTTGGTTTTGTTTATCGGTTTGACACTTTTCAAAGACCGCCTGTTTTCAGCGTTAGGCTGGAAAGCAAACGCGCATCACGAACATCACGGACACGACCACGCTGACGACGAACATTCGCACGACCATAATCACGAACATGACGGTTTAGCGCACACGCACGGCGGTTCGACGCATACGCATCTGCCACCTGAAAGTATCACTTGGCGCAACCTTTTGGCGTTGGGAATTTCGGGCGGATTGCTTCCGTGTCCGTCGGCTTTAGTGCTGATGTTGTCGGCGATTTCGCTTGGACGTATCGGTTATGGAATTATTTTAACGGTTGTTTTCAGTTTCGGTTTAGCCGCGACTTTAACCGCCGTCGGACTCGCTTTTCTGTATGTCGGCAAGATTTTTGGTAACTCATCATTGAGCAATAATCGCCTCATCAAAGCCTTGCCCGTTTTTAGCGCGTTTGTCATTGCTTGTGTTGGCGCGGTAATCTGTTATAACTCTATAATATAGTTTATTTTCGAAAAAGAAATTTATGGCAGAAACTTTATTGCTTTTCGCAACATCAACAGCGGCGGTTTTATCACTCGGATTTTTTCTCGGACTAAAACACGCCACCGAAGCCGACCATTTAGCGGCGGTTTCAACCATTGTTAGTGAGCGCAAAAGCCTTTTGAGTTCAGCAATTATCGGTGGTTATTGGGGATTAGGTCACACAATTTCGCTGTTTATCGCAGGCGTTTTGGTGCTATTGCTTAACCTTCAAATCAGCGAAAAAACCGAGCGAACATTAGAACTACTTGTTGGTGTGATGCTCGTTTTACTCGGCTTAAATGTACTGCGAAAAATTATCAAAGGCGGAATGCTTCATTTTCACGAACACGAACACGGCGAACGCGCCCACGTTCATCCGCACATTCACGAAAAAGATAAATCAGACGCACCTGAAACACATCACGGATTTTTATTCAATCCACGCGCCGTGTTAGTCGGAATGGTTCACGGCATGGCAGGAAGCGCGGCTTTAATGCTGATCGTCATTCCGACGATTCAATCAACCGCAATGGGTTTGCTCTACATCGCAATTTTTGGCATCGGCTCAATCGGCGGAATGATGATAATGAGTTTTCTCGTCGGTTTGCCGTTTCATCTCACGGCTTCGCGCCTCAATCGTTTCAATTTCATTCTGCAATGTGTCGCCGGCTTAATCAGTGTCGGACTCGGACTTTTTA
>JANOXW010000045.1:0-7087 GCA_031418635.1 Acidobacteriota bacterium | reverse complement strand
CGTATTTTTTGAGCCATTTGTTGAGCGAACCGTCGGGCGCATATTCGCTGGCAATGTAAATCTGACCGTCAACATTATCGGCTTTGATAATCGGTAAAATATTCGGATGTCCTTTGACGCTTTCCCAAACGCTTGCTTCTTGGCGAATCGCTTCGAGGTCAATATCTTCTTCATTCGGCAATTTTAGCGCAACCTTATGAGTCGAAATTGCCGTCTTTTCTTCCGCCAACCAAACTTCGCCGAACGCACCTCTGCCAATTTTCTGAATGAGAAAATATGAACCTATTTGGTCACCTGCACGAAACATTGTCTTGCTCCTTTTAGAGAGATTTTACGGACTTCTATTTTGGACAAAGGTTAAATCTTTATTGTTGCGTTCTGCACATTATCATTCAGAATGTTCTACAAAACAAGTCTTAGAGGTCTTCTTCTTTGTTGTTTTCACTCTTTTTATCGGTGGAAGCAGGCTAATTATTTTCAATCGTCGCTGACGCGACGCTAAATGCTTTCGATTAATTTCCCGTACCTTAAAAAGACAACTAATCATAAATTCATTTCATCGCTCCGCGATGGATTTATAACACAGGCTTCAATTAGGTATCTTGCTCTTTGCCGCTTTGAGTGCGTTTTTCGGTGGAAGCAGGCGGATTCGGTTTTGGAGTTTCGGTTGGTTTTGCTGCCGGTTTGGTCGGTTTTGGAACAGGTGTCGGCTTTGTTTCCGTCGGCGGTTGTGTCGTTTCTTTTGGTGGTGGCGAAGGTTGCGGTGGCGTATTTACGGGCGCAGGTGTGCCTTTCGGCGTTGGCGAAGGTTTGGCGGTTGTAGTTGGAGTCGGAGTTGCTGTAGGTTGAATAGGCACTAGAATGACACTTCCATTGCTGTCCAAACCTGGCATAAACTGACTTCCGCCATCGCCGGGAATGGTAATTACTTGTCCACCTTGGGGAACCGGATAAGGCGGCGCACCCGGCGGCGGTGCGCCATTTCGCCACGCATCATAGCCGTCGCCGCCGGGCAAAGTATTGGGTTGCGGGAAGTTAAAGTTTGAATTTCCGCTAAAGTCCGGCGGGATTGAAGTCATCATATTGGCAAGCCCTTGTTCATTCAAGCCGGTTGCGGGATTTAACGGTTGAACGGGTTGCCCATTAGCGTCGGTTTGCAGTTGCGTCGTCGGGTCGGTTTGTTTGACTGACGTGGCGTAAATCAAACCAATCGCCAAAAGCGAAATTCCGGCTAAAACGACAAATGCCGTTTTCCACAAATTATTTTTTTTACCGTCAACTTCTTCGGGAATGACGAGCGTTTCCGTTTCACCGATAGTTTTTGACGCGCTATTTAATTCATCGGCAAATTCGGCGGCGGTTTGATAACGCATATCGGGATTTTTTGCTAATGCCTTGAGAACTATCGGTTCGAGATAGCCGGGCAAATCGTCTCGAAAAACCGAAAGCGGAACGGGCGGTTCTTCGGTCTGTTTTAACATCAACGCCGTCGAAGTTTCCGCCGTGAACGGAACTTCGCCCGCCAACATTTCATAAAAAATTACGCCAAGTCCGTAAATATCAGCGCGTTCATCCGTTTCCTGCACTGACGAATTTTGTTCGGGCGCAAGATATTCTAAATTCTTCAACTCGGCTTCTTCGTCAAATTCTCCGTCTTCGTGAACTGACCCGAAATCCAAAACTTTGACAATCTCGGCTTCGTCAGTCGTGTGCGAAAGCAAGACGTTTGTACTATTTAAATGATGATGAACGACACCTGTGGCGTGGGCGGCGGAAAGCGCAGAGGCAATTTGGCGAGCGATTCTGACAGCGCGGGCTTGGGTAAATTTGCCTTCGCGCTCAATCGTTTCTTTTAGATTTTTGCCTTCCGTATCTTCTAAAACGATAAAAAACGCACCGTTTTTATCCGAGCCAAAATCAGTTACGTTCAAGATATTCGGATGCGAAATGTGCGAAACGGTTCGCGCTTCGGCAGAAAAACGCTTGACGATATTTTCATCAACCGCCAACGACGGCGAAAGAATTTTGACGGTTACGGGCTTTTCCATCAAAAGATGCGTTCCGCGATAAATTTTGCCTAAACCACTTTCGCGCAAAACGCTGTCAATTCGATATTTGTCCGCTAAAACCTGTCCGATGAATTCGTCTAACATAACTTATTTCTAGTCTTAAAATCTTATTTGTTCACGCGCTCAAATGACGATTTGATTCAAAAATTCTCTCCTAAGTTGTAACATACGAATCGCTAAATTTGAAGCAAACAAAAAAGGGAATAGCCACGAAAAGGCACAAAATACACAAAAAGACTTTTTAAAATATTCTTTTTTGTGATTTTTGTGCCTTTTTGTGGCTATCATTTCTTATCTTGAATTGATATTAAAGTTTGACGAAAACGATCAACAACGCAAACAAAACAAGCGATTCGATGAGAGCCAGCGCAATAATCATCAATGTTTGCACTGTTCCCGCCGCGCCCGGGTTACGCGCCGCGCCTTCTGCCGCCCGTGAACCGACCAGACCCTGACCGATGCCTGCCAAGCCTGCCGCTAAACCGAAACCGATGCCCGCGCCGAGTGCTTTGGAAGAACTAACACTGAATTCATTGTCCGCCGCGCCTTGGGCAAATGCCGAAACTGCCATCAATGCCAACAGTAAGCCAGCAAAAAATACATATTTAAATTTGTTCATTTTTTTTAAGTCTCCTAAATTATTATTTTTATTTACCAAGACCGCGCCCAAATTTTTTCGACAAACTTACGGTGTTTTATAATTTCGCCGCGCTTCCGGTATGCACACGATTTATACTCGCGTAGAGTCGAGGCTCCTGTGGCGTGCGGGCTTTCCCTACTATGATATGTAAGTTTTCAAATCAACCTGTCGCGGTTTTTCAAAAAGCGATTGAAGTATTCAAAATCTTGCGACCAATCGCAAATCGCAAATCTAAAATTTTAAGCGTGTGCAACGACCGCTTCGCCGTGTTCTTCTTCGTTATGTTCGTGCGGCGCGTGCGAAACTTCGCTGATGTAAATCATCGAAAGCAAAGTGAACACCAGCGTTTGCACAAACGCGACGAAAACTGCTAACGGCATCAAAACAACCGGCAGTAAAAATTGCGTGAACGGCGCATACAAGCCGGAAATCTGCGAAGAAATTTGCTCGTCAGCGAACATATTGGCAAACAGCCGAATGCCAAGCGTGAACGGACGAATCAAACTACTAATTATTTCAATGCTGAAAATCAGCGGCGTGATAATTATAGCCATCAGCAAAGGCAGTTTCGGTCCGGCAAAATGTGCCAAATGTTTGATGATTCCGTTTTCGCTGATTCCAACGTAATTGTAATAAACAAAAGACGAAATGCCGAGCGCGAAAGTAACCGAAGTTGAAGCCGTCGGAGCCATAAATAAAGGGAAAAGTCCCATCAAATTTGAAATTAAAACCAACACGGCAAACGTCGCCACGACTGGAAAATAGCGATAACCGTGTTCGCCGATAACGCTCACAACTAAATCTTTTAACGCCAAAAATCCGGCTTCCAAAGTTAATTGTCCGTGTTGCGGGTCGTCTTCGGAAAGTTTGCCTTTGAAGATCCAGATCACCGCAAACGTCAAAAGACACGCAATCACGAACATTATCGTATACCAAGGAATCGCGGTTTCCGGCGAATATGGTCCGAGAATTGATTCAGGGGTAGCTTTAACGCCTAGTTTATCCAAAAACCACTGCCACGCCGGATAAGTGTAAGTCATCTCGAACCGATAAACCGGCTCGCCCAAATAATGATTGATAAATTCAACGATAAGCGGTGTATGATGTCCGCCTTCTGCTGCCAATAAAAACATCGTTTTAAACTTCCTCTCGTTTCGAGATATGAATTGCTACTAAAATAAAAGATTCTATCAAAATCGCCGCCGCAAACGTCAAAAGTCCGCCAATAACCGCCGCTACCGAAATAACTTTGATTAAATAAACAAGGACGATAACCGCGCCGATGGCAAAATAACGCAAGATATATTTGCCAACCAAAAACTTCGGCTTTTCGCCTTCGACTGCCTTTTCAAAAACACTTTTCAGCGCGAATTTTAGCCAATAATAATTAACAAACGACAAAATTCCGCCGATTATCAAACCTGCCGTAACGTGCCAAGTTGCAAAAATCAAACTTGCGATGGTTGCACTAACTAAGACTATCGCCATAATCCACAAAATTCTCGTATGAGAAATCGGTGGCGGCGCATCTTCGGCAGTTGTTTGTTTAAATTCTTCGCTCATTGCGAAACAAGCATTTTATAAGGTTAGCGCGAAAAATTCAAAGCGCGAATAGTAATTTGCGCGATTTTTCACAAATTAGTCTCTATCTTTCAGGATTTGCGAAGTCATTCTAAAAAATTGAAAAAAGCCGATGAGCGAACCTAAAACAATTCCGCTGACAATTCCCCACGGCGAAGTTCCCAAAAGCAAATCGGCAAACCAACCGATTATCAGCAAAAAAACTACCGAACCGAATAAGGCTATCGCCGCTGACATCGCAAGTCCGCTCTTGCGCGAAGTTTCGGCAAATGATTCGGGTTTTGCCCTCACCTGAACGAGTTCATTTGCCGCTTCGGTGGCATTTCTCGTATTTGATATGTTTGATTGCATCCGTAATTCGTCAATCGTTTTTGTCGCGTGTGAAACTGAAATTTCAGGCGATGCTATCGGTTTTTCAATTGTTTCCACATCGTGCAAAATCGGAATTTCGGTTGGTGGCAGAATTTCCGATTTAACTTCTGCGGTTTGCCAAATCGGTGTTTCGATATTTGCCACTGCATCATTCAAATCGGATGTTTCGATTTCTGCTACCGCATTATTCAAATCGTGTGTTTCTACCGTCTTTGCCACATCGTTAAAATCGGATATTTCGAGTGATATTTCATCTTCGGGCAAATTCAGCAACATTTCATCTTCTTCAGGCAAATTTATCGGTTCAATTTGCGCTTCAGATTTACTGATTTTCCCAATTTTGGTTTGAGGTTCTTCCTCAATATCGCCAAACAGACTTTTTATCATCTCCAAATCTCCCGCGTTAAATAATTTTTCGGCACTTCTAAAAGTTGCGCTTTGCGCGAATGTCGCAACGAATCGTGAATAAAACAAACGTGCGTACACCAACACGCCCGTCCTTCGTCAATCTTTTCGAGTTCGGCTTGACGGCTTTCCGCATTCCACAACGCGGAGAAATCATAATCGAAATCGCGCAAAGAAGCGAATTTCTCCAGCAGTTCACAAGCCCGCACATCGCCGTTATAATCAATAACGGCGATTGTTTCGCCCGCCGTGCAGGGAAATTTCCACTCGGTTTTTTGAGCAAAATTAGCGTGCTGATGCCGATAATGCGTCGTAATCGTCCCGACATAAGCCGCCATTTTGATCTGTTTTTTTAGAAAATCGTCGTCGGCAAACATTCTCGCGCCGTAGCGATTTGTTAATTTGGCAACGTGCGTGTAAATCTGCGGCAAAACTTCCAAAGGAATCTGTTTTATCGAATCGCCGACTTTTGTTTCACCGCGAATAATGTTGAAATAATGTCCATCAAGCCGAAAGTTTTCCCACAGATATTCGCTCAACTTTTCCATTTCTGTATAATTTTCAGCGCACACGACCGTATTGACATTAAGCCGAAAACGGTCTTTGAATTTTTCTTTCAGCGGATAAAGATGTTCAATACAAGCAAGTGTTTTCTCCCAATTTTTCGGCACACCGCGAATCTTGTCGTGCGTTTCGCCAAAACCGTCAAGCGCGATGTTCAGATACAATTCTTCAATCTGTGTGTGTGTTTCAAGCGCGTGATTGACAACTTCATAAACCTGCGATTTTATCAGCGCATTAGTCGGAATTATCAAACGCCGAACACCGTTTTGTTCGACGAATAGATCAATAATGTTTGTCAAATCTTTCCGCAAAGTCGGTTCGCCGCCCGACAGCCACAAATCTGTAATCGGCGGCATCGTGCGCGAAACTTTTTCGATTTCTGCAAAAGTCAAATCGCCTTTTTTATTGAGTTCTTCGTGATAAAAACAGGTTTCGCAAAACGCATTGCACCGCGACGTAACAAAGAAAATAAGCGTGCCGAGTTTTTTCTCGCGTTTCGTCGAGCGAACAAGTTGAACAAATTGGGCGATTTTCCGTTTCATTATTCTCTGCCGCTAATTGTGAAATTATTTGAGTCAAAAGTAAAACCGCCGTCATCGTCCCCATTTTAACTTGTTGCGTAAAACGTCAAAATAATTGCGGTTCGGCGGTTGGACGAGATTAAAATTCGTCGTGCTTTTGCGTATCGAAATATAATCACCCATTTGCACGGCATAGCCGATTTGTCCGTCGAGAGTTAGAACTACGCCGTCGCTTTCGTTTTTCAAGCGCAGACTTATTTCCGCCGTATCAGGCACGACAATCGGGCGATTAGTCAGCGTGAACGGGCAAATCGGCGTTAAAACCATCGCGTTCATTGAAGGATAAATAATCGGACCGCCCGCCGAAAGACTATACGCCGTCGAACCCGTCGGCGTAGCGATTATCAAACCGTCGGCGCGAAAGGAATTGACGAAAAGATTGTCAAGATTGACTTCGATTTCGATAATTCGTGCCAAAACTGCTTTGTTGATAACGACATCGTTGAGAACGCGTCCTGTTGCTAATTTTTCATCTCCGCGCCAATGTTCGACATCGAGCATCACACGGCGGTCAATCTCGTAATTTCCTTTGATGATCGCTTCCAACGCGGGAAACATTTCCTCGATGCGAAATTCGGTCAAATAACCGAGACTGCCATAATTGATGCCTAAAACCAAAACTTCACGATTGCCCGTAAGTCGCGCCGTTGAAATCATCGTTCCATCGCCGCCAAGCACGACGATTAAATCAACATCATTCTTAAACTCTTCAATTCCAGCAACTTGAATATCGCAGATTTCGGTTTCCGCGTGTGGTTTGCCGATTAAATCAATGCCGCGCTCAGCAGCCAATCGGAAAGTTTGCAAGCCGTTTCCCAAGCCTCTTTATGATTCGGCTTAACAACCACGCCGACGCATTTTATTTCTTGATGTGC
>JANOXW010000044.1:0-2049 GCA_031418635.1 Acidobacteriota bacterium | reverse complement strand
AAATGCGGCGGCGGTTGAAACATTAAAAGTTTTGACACGACTCGATCCTGTTCCCGCTGTGTCAATAAAATCCGTATGTATCGAGTTGATTTTTACCGAATGTTCACGCATCGCTTCTGCCATTCCCGCGAGTTCTTCCGTCGTTTCGCCTTTAATGGCAAGCGCGACTAAAGCGGCGGAAATCTGCGCGTCGGTGGCTTCGCCGTCCAACAATTGATTGAGCAAATAAACGGCTTCCTGACGATTCAGGTTTTTTCCCTGCATCAGATTTAACAACAGTCCGCGCAATCCTTTGTCAGATGTTTCGTCGGTGCGCTTCGGTGTCGGCAAAAGCCACATCGGACGATTCAGATTATATTTTTCGGTGTCTTCCATAAAACATTAAAAAAGACTAATCAAAAATTGATTAGTCTAAAAGACGAAAACTAAAACACGAATTAACCTCTCAAACTGCGACCTGTCGCCAAACGATAAATCGCTAGCACGACAATTGCACCGATAACCGAAAATATAAAACTCGGTATACTGCCGCCAATATTGTTAAATGAACTAACTAGCGGATAACCGAAAAAAGTCCCAATGTAACCGCCGACAACCGCCCCGACGATGCCTAAAAGCGTCGTTAAAATGAAACCGCCGCTATCAGCACCGGGCATAATTAATTTTGCCAAATATCCTGCTAAAAAACCTAGAACTATCCAAATAATTAATGAAATCATCCTTCTTTTTCTCCTTATCGAACATTATTTCAAAATGGTCTTCTCAAGACGGAATTGCCCTGAGAGATATTTTGAAAAGTTCTTAGATTTCTGACATTATCATATTTTTGGCAAATTTTCCAATAGTTTCGACAAAATCCGCCGAAACTTCGTCCGTGTTTGGCGCAAGCCGAATCATTTCCGCCACAATCGCCGAACCGACCACCGCCGCGTCTGCATATTGCCAAGTTTCTGCCACTTGTTTGGCGTTTGAAATGCCGAAGCCAACCGCAATCGGCAAATCCGTTAATTTTCTGATGCGATTGACCAGATTTTCCGCGTCCGAACTCAAATCAGTTCTCGCGCCCGTAACGCCGGCGCGTGAAACGGCATAGATAAATCCGTCGGCGTTAGAGACGATTTTTTCAAGGCGTTCATCGCTCGAAGTCGGCGCGGCGAGCATTATCAGCGATTGATTTTTCGTTGACAAAACGGCGCGAAAACTTTCGGCTTCTTCGGCTATTAAATCCGTCAACAACACGCCGTCTAAGCCGATTCGCTCCGCTTCGGTGGCAAAGTTTTCCAAGCCGAATTGCAAAATCGGATTGAAATAACTAAACAAAATTATCGCCACTTCACAACCTTTTTTTCGCACATCGGCAACCGTTTCGAGAATTTCTTTAACACCGAATTCATTGCGTAAAGCGCGTTCTGCCGAATGTTGAATAGTAATTCCGTCAGCAACCGGATCGCTGAACGGAACGCCGAGTTCGATGATATTTGCGCCGATTTTTTCGAGTTCGAGAATCAACTTTCCGGTTGTTTCCAAATTCGGATCGCCCGCCATTATAAACGGAATAAATCCGCCTCGATTTTCGTCTTTTAGCCGTTTAAATGTTTCGTTTATTCGATTTGTCATTAAGTTAAGGAAAGCAACTGCATTATAGCAGTAAAAGAAAGAAGTCCGCACGTTAGTAAGAGCGCGAAGTTGACGAACTTGCGTCCTTACTAACGTGCGAACTTTTGTCCGAAAATCAATCTTTGCAAAAACTCGTTATCATCAAATTTTGCTTGCTGACCTTGACGGACAACCACCAAATTCATTGACGGAATGACATAAAGTCGTTGTTTGCCTGCGCCTGCCGCGACGAAACTATCTTTCGGAATGTCTTTTCCAAAACCTTGCTGACTGATTTGGTCGGTTTCGGGTTCAATATCGAACAACTCTTGAAGCCGAGTTTTCGGCTTTTCGGCAAGCGTCGCTTTGCCGTCGCTGGAACGGTTGAGCCAAAATGACAGACCATAATTCGGATTTGCCTTTGAGCCGAGAACGAGTTCGTCCAACAATTTT
>JANOXW010000043.1:0-4054 GCA_031418635.1 Acidobacteriota bacterium | reverse complement strand
CGAAAATCTGCGCCTCAACGTGCGCGTTGTCGGTTTAGCAAACAGCAAAAAAGTTCTGTTTAATGAAGACGGAATAAACTTGTCAGAACCATCTGCGTTAGCGGACGGGTTGAGTGTCGCATCTCAAAATACATCAAGCGAAATCGCCGATTTGATAATCGAAAAAAACTTGCGAAACTCGATTTTTGTTGACGTAACAGCAAACGCCGAAGTCGTAAAGGTTTATCCGCTCCTTTTGCAAAAAGCGATTTCGGTCATCGCTTGTAACAAAATAGCGGCATCGTCGGAATACGAAAAATATCAAAAGTTGAAAGATTTGGCGCGAGAATATAACACGAATTTTCTGTTTGAAACAAACGTCGGCGCAGGTTTGCCTATTATTAACACGCTCAACGATTTGCTTAGAAGCGGCGATAAAATAAAGCGCATCGAAGCAGTTTTGTCGGGAACTTTGAACTTTGTTTTCAACAATTACGATGGTTCGCGTTCCTTTTCTTCGG
The DNA here is from genome assembly GCA_031418635.1 of Acidobacteriota bacterium. GTDB lineage: Bacteria > Acidobacteriota > Blastocatellia > Pyrinomonadales > Pyrinomonadaceae. The sequence continues at coordinate 3,554 of JANOXW010000043.1, read as the reverse complement.
TAGTAAAACAAGCGCAAGATGAAGGTTACACTGAACCTGATCCGCGATTAGATTTAAGCGGAACTGATGTGGCGCGAAAGATTCTGATTTTGGCGCGTGAAGCCGGTTTCAAACTTGAAATGTCAGACATTGAAAACAAAGGTTTTCTGCCCGAATCTTGTTTGCAAGGAAGTGTTGAAGATTTTTACAACGAAATGGAAAATCACGAAGGCTATTTTCGTGAATTGTTGGAAGCCGCCGAAAGCGAAAATTTAACTTTGAAATATATCGCTTCATTCGATAACGGTAGAGCGTCGGTTGGTTTGCAAAGTATTGACGCGGCGCATAATTTCGCCAATCTTTCGGGCAAAGACAACGCTGTGCTTTTTTACACAAATCGTTACGCCGATTTGCCTTTAGTTGTCAAAGGCGCAGGCGCAGGCGCAGACGTTACAGCGGCAGGAGTTTTTGCAGACATCATTCGAGCGGCGAGAATTTAAGAATTTTAGCCGCAGATTGCGCGGATGACGCAGATTTAATCAAAAAAATCTTATCCGCGTTATCTGCGTTAATCCGCGGCTAAAACTCCAATCAACAAATCAATTTCTTCTTTTTTCACGCACAACGGCGGCAATAATCTAAGCACCTTCGGATTGCTCGAAGTTCCCGTAATGATTTTGTTTTCGAGCAATTTTTGATGAATTGTTTTGCAGTTTTCGGCGAATTCGATACCCAAAAGTCCGCCTTTTCCGCGAAGGTTTTTAACCGATTCGATTTCTTTTAATCTTTCGCGCAAATAATTTTCGATTTCCGAAATATTCTCACGCATTTTGTCGGTTTCAATCGCTTCAATCGTCGCCAAAACCGCCGCCATTGCCAACATTCCACCGCCGAAGGTCGTGCCTAAGTCGTTTGTTTTTATTACATCAGCAATACAATCATTTACCAAACACGCGCCGACGGGAACACCGCTGCCGAGCGATTTTGCCAGCGTAATAATATCTGCTTCGACAAAATCCGCGAGGCGCGAACCACTAAAAAACCAATTTCCCGTGCGTCCGATTCCGGTTTGAACTTCGTCAAAAATCAAGACTATGCCGTGTTCGTTACAGGTTTCGCGCAGACCTTTGAAAAATTCAGGTTTCGCTTCTGTAACGCCAGCCATTGATTGAATCGGTTCGAGCATAATCGCGGCAGTTTCTTCGTCAGCCAAATTTTTTACGCTTTCCAAATTTCCAAATTCGGCGCAGACGTGATGCGGAACATTCGGTTTGCCAAGTGCGCGATAATTCCCCAAAAATGTCGCCGAAATCGAATCAGCGGTGCGTCCGTGAAAACCGCCTGAAAATGTGATAACTTTTTCGCGCTTCGTCGCAAAACGCGCCATTCGCATCGCGTTTTCGTTAGCTTCCGTTCCCGAGTTGCAAAAAAACGCCTTCGTGATTGATTCGGGCGCAATCGAAACCAACTTTTCCGCTGCTTTTGCGCGAACTTCCGAATAGACGAGATTTGAATAAAACAAAACCTTTTCAGCCTGATTTTTCAATGCTTCAACAACGTGCGGATGTGAATGTCCCGTCGCACAAACCGCGTGTCCGCCGTAAAGGTCGAGATATTTTTCGCCTTCGCTTGTCCAAATCCACGCGCCCGCGCCACGCTCAACCGCGATATTCATTTTCGCGTAAGTCGCCACCTGAAAACCTTCTAGTTTTTCTATTTCAGCAAAATTCATAAGTATTTACGGATTGCTTCCGTTAAACCTCAGACCTGTTTTTTCATCCAAACCGAACATCAGATTCATATTTTGCACAGCTTGACCTGCCGCGCCTTTAACCAAATTATCAATTGCCGAAAAGACGACGATTTGTGTGCCGTTTGAATGCGCGGCGATGTCGCAAAAATTCGTCGTTTTCACCCAATTTATGTCGGGCGAATTTTCGACAATTCGCACAAAGAATGAATCTTTGTAAAAAAGTTCATAAAGATTTTTCAAATCCTCATTCGTCAAAATATTCGTCGTTTCCAAATAACACGAAGCGAAAATCCCGCGCGAAACAGGAAGCGAATGTGTCATAAAAACAAATTCGTTTTCAAAATCGCCGATGAATTTTAGATGTTGCGAAATTTCTGGAACGTGCTGATGTTGAAAAGGTTTATAAGCATAAAACGAATTCATCCGTTGTGGATGATGGGTGTTCGTCGCCGCTTTTGCGCCCGAACCGCTTGAACCTGTCTTCGCGTCAACGATTATTTTCCCCGTTAATAAACTACTTTTGACCATCGGCGCAAGCGCAAGCAAAGTCGCCGTCGCAAAACATCCCGGATTTGCAATGTAATTCGCAGATTTTATTACCTCACGATTTGTTTCCGTCAAACCATAAACAAACTCTTTCTGCAAATCTGTCGCAGTGTGTTCAAGTTTGTAAAACTGCTTGAAAACGTCTGCGTCATTGATTCTAAAATCGCCCGATAAGTCAATAACCTTAACATTCTTCGGCAATTGCGGAATTAAATTCAACGCCTGACCGTGCGGCAGAGCGAAAAACGCGACATCAATATCTGTTAGTTTGGACAAATCAGTCGGCGCAATTTCAAATTTCAGATTACAAACTCCGAACAGATTTTTATGCACATCGCCAACCGTTTTCCCCGCGTGTTCATTCGCCGTAACAAGAGCGATTTCCGCATTCGGATGAAACAATAAAATCCGCAAAAGCTCGCTTCCGCCATAACCCGAACCGCCGAAGATTGCAATTCTAATACTTTCCATATCTTTGCTAAACTGTTGTTCCAAAAAAAAAGCACAAAACTCAATATCGGTCTCTGCCATAATAAAAACGTCGTCCCATTCTTCTACAAACACCATTCCGCCAATCCAAGAGTCTTCAAGTTTAACCTCTAACTTATCTTTCAAACCCAAAATATGCGGTATCAAAAGAGCGAAGACTGAATTGAGTACTTTGTTTCAGCTTGATTTTTGACATAGTTTTTTAACATTTCTTTGTTTTCGTGTGCCCTAACCGTGCTGATGTAATATCCGCTCGACCAAAATACTCCACCCGGAATTGTTTTTTACTTCCGGCATTTGCTTGAAGATTTATTTGGCGGTAATACTTTTTATCATCAGCAGAGCTACAAGAAATGATTAAAATTTATCTTTTCGCTCGAAGAAATTTCCGCATTGATTTTTTGAATTGAATGTTTGTCCCAATTGGCATCATCGCGTTCGGGAAAATCATTACGAAAATGTCCGCCGCGCGATTCTTCGCGCCAGAGTGCCGCCGTTGTTACCAATTTTGCCAGCGTTACAAAATTGCGCGATGATGTGCTGAGATTTGCGTGTTCAATTTGCTTAAATTCGCGTAAAGCACGTTTCAAAGAACTCTTGTCGCGCAAAATTCCGACTCGTTCCCACATCACGCGCTTGACACGCTTTTTGACCGCCGTTGCAATTCCTTCCGATTTTGGATTTTGGATTTTGGATTTTGGATTTTCGTCTTCCGATTTTCCATTTTCCACTTTCCATTTTCCACTATCCGTTTTCATCGCTTCGCCGGCTCTTGCGCCAAAAACCA
>JANOXW010000042.1:0-2916 GCA_031418635.1 Acidobacteriota bacterium | reverse complement strand
CTTCGTCACCCTTTGCGCGATATGAATGGATGAGAAACTTGTAAGCTGTGCTGAATTCGGCATCCATCTCGACGGTTCGTTTTAACTCGGCAATGGCTTCGTCATAGCGGCGGGCAAAATATAAAGTCTGTCCATAAATCTTATGATTCAACACCGAAGCCGGTTCGAGGTCAATGGCAATTTTGATTTCCGCGATTGCTTCGTCAAATTTTCCAAGAGGCTGACTGAGCAGCAACGCATACATCCGATGGGCGGCGGAAGAATTCGGATTAAGCGCGATGGCGCGTTTGTGCTGTGCTTCGGCTTCGGCAAAATCCCACTCGAAGACAAGATTTATTTCGCCCGCATACGAATGCGCTTCAGCCAGATTGTCATCAATCGCCAGAGCCTTTTCTAGCGCGGCTTTCGCTTTCGGATATTGTTCGTGCCGATTGCCGCCGCCTTCCAGAGCCATCGCCGTATGAGCGTTGGCTAACCCAGCGTAAGCCGGCGCGTAATTCGGATCAAGTTTGACGGCTTGCTCAAAGTAGTCAATCGCTTTTTCAATATCCGTGCGGTTTCGTTTGTCCGCCAAAAACGCGCCCGATAAATAAAACCGATACGCTTCTTCGTTCGTCGTATAACGCTTTGCCAATAAATTATTCGGTTCACGATTCAGTTTTTGCAAAAGCGATTGACCGATATTTGCCGTTATCGCGTCCTGCGCGGCGAAACTGTTAGAAACGGATTGCTCGTCACGAAAACTTTCGACGACCGAACCGTCGGCGACGTTTATCAATTCAGATGTCACGCGGATTTTTCCGTCGGCGATTTGATAATTTGAAGCCAACACGTAATCAACTTTTTGTTCGTTCCCGATGGCGATTGCATCTTTTTTACTATCAACATATTGCTGTGTCGCGCTCAAAGATCGGACGGTTAAATTTTTTACCGAATTGAGTTTGAAAATCAATGAATCCGCAATTCCGAGTTCATACCGTGCGTCGCGGTTTTCCGCCGTAAAAGGTTTTAACGGTAAAACGGCGATTGATTTCGGATCGTTCGGATTGACGGAGGATTTGGATTGAAAATTAAAGGACAGCAATAAAAACAGGAAAGCCGCACTCAAAAAGCCAATGGTGAAAAGAACAATCCGCGTCGTGTGTTTTGGCTTGGACACAAGCGGAACGACAACTTTATCAACTGCCGTCGGCAAAATTTGAAAATCGTTTTCAGAGGTTTTCTCAGTGATAATTGTTTCAGGGAAATCTTCGGCAATGGTTGGAGAATATTGATTGCCCTTTGTAGATTTTTGTGCCGCTTGTTCGTGGACTTCATCAACTTCGGCAACAAAACGATAACCTTTCTTCGCCACCGTTTCGATAAATTTATTACCGTTTCCGTCATCACCCAAAACTTTGCGTAAGGTGTGAACAATTCGCGCAATATTCGCTTCTTCGACAAACGAATCTGCCCAAACTGTCCGCAGTAATTCATCCTTTTCAACCAGATGACCGTTACGCTCAACCAACACGACAAGCACATCAAAAATCTTCGGCGCGAGTGGCACAACTTCGTTGTTATGGAATAATTGACGCTCTTCGACATTGAGCCGAAACGACTTAAAGCTGTAAAAATGTTTCTCTTCGACGTTCATCTCACGCACCGAGAAATTAAGGAGAAAATCAGGATAGTTTGCCAAAGACATAATCAATCTCCGAAGATTATTGTTGAAACTGCATACCGCAAAACGTCGGTGGTTTGAAGGCTTTGGATGAATAAGCTAAATATCATCTGCATTATAACAGCCGACGCAATATTAAACAAAAAAAAATCTTTGATTTCCGCGTTTTGAAGATTTTTATTAAACAAATCTGAACGATTTTTTCAAAAATAACGCGTTAATAGATGTAGGCAATTAAATAAGCCTACGAAAGAAAAAAAATCACGATAGAAATAAGGAGAAAATATGATAAAGAATACTTTTTTAGCAATTTGCATTGTTGCCGCAGCTTTAATGTCGCTGACATCGGCTTTGGCGCAGGGACCAACACGGGATCGTGATCTAGTTCCGTCTTATGAGGACGTTCGTGGCGGAGATTGCAGCCCGACAATGAGCAGCATCGGACTAATCACGGCGAACACGCCGCCGGACACGCTTTTGTTTAATCGAACCTTTCGCGGACAACCGAATCCGCAATTTTGCGATCCGGTGCTAAACCCCGACAACAGCCAAATGACTCTCGCCCAATATAACGATGTTACGGGAAGAGCTGCTGTTAAATGCATCAAGAAAGGTACACACAGCGTGTTCAATTTCAAAGGGCTTCGTCCAAACGGTGTCTATACGATTTGGATTGTCCTGCCCGACTCGATGCCCGGTCCGCCAATTGGTGTTGGCAGTCTCGGTCGCACTTTTCCAAGCGAAAACAGCTTCGTCGCCGATGACACGGGCGAAGGGCAAATCGGACGGACGACACCCGAACAAGATCTTTCGATTTTCGGTCACGTCGGACAATGTATGCTCGATTCGCCCTTTTTGTTCGAGTTGGTCTATCACTCTGACGGTCTGACGCACGGCGGCGCTCCCGGACCGCCGAATACGTGGGTAACTAACGCGCTCTTTCTTTTTCCTTAAATTGACCCAAAGCACAGCGTTCGGTGGACATTTTCGAAAAGATTATGTCCACCGGCAAGATTATCGGTATCGCGGGTTAATGCTGGTCTTTCCGAGGGCATCCCGAATAAACAATTAAACGGACGAAAAACAATCTACGATTCAAAAAGTCTTTGTCGGTTCCCGGACTGATCGGTCGCGGTTTTTAAGTCGTGCTTCTTTGATTAATTTTCTTTTGCGATGTCTTGAACGCCGTCAATCTTTCAATTTCTTCTGCGTTCGTGTACGGACTAAAGCTTGCGACTCTAAGCCTAGTTTTG
>JANOXW010000041.1:0-5759 GCA_031418635.1 Acidobacteriota bacterium | reverse complement strand
TCTGTCAGGGCGTTCGCGTCCGATTCGATTATTGAAAAAGTTGTTGGCAGTTCTGTTCTTGGAACGGTCAAAGAGATATGCCGAACCGTGAATGCTGTTCGTGCCGCTTTTTAAGGCAACATTAACCGTCGAACCGGCGGTAAATCCGTTTTGCGCGTCAAAACTGTTGGTTTGCACCTTAAATTCCTGCACCGCATCAGACGGCGGCGTAAATGCTACTTGTCCGCTGAAAGCTAAATTCGGCGAACCGTCGAGATTGATTTGATTTCCCGCCGCACCGTTAGTCCGAAATGCCGCTAAATTTCCGTTGGCAGTTGGTCCTTGAAAATTCGGGTCGCCCGTATAGTTAATTCCCGGAGCCTGCGTTGCCAAAGTATATGGCGCACCTTCGGCTAACGGCAATTCTTCGACTTGACGCTGAGTAACCAATGTTCCCGTCGTAACCGAACCTTGTTCAAGCACTTCGGTATCGGCAACAACATTGACTTCGGTGGTCAAGCCGATTTCCAACTGCACGTCAATCGTCAGCCGGTCATCAACATTTAGCAAAATGTTTTCACGCACGGCAGTTTTAAAGTTCGCCGCGGTTGCCGTCAATTTGTATTTTCCGGGCAACAGCAAAGGAAATGTAAAAGCTCCTTGTTCATTCGTCGTCGCCGTTGCCGTAACATTTGTTTCTATATTTTGCACTGTAACGGTTGCCGCCGGAACAATTGCACCGTTCGGGTCATTTATCGTTCCCGAAATCGTTCCTCTAAACTCCTGCGCGATTGCTATGCCGAAAGAAAACAGCAACATCAGCACTGCACAAACTCCATAACGCAATATATTCTTATTCATTGGATTTTCCTTCCTTAGTTTTTAATAAAGTTTTTGTCGCCGGATGCAATTTTTAACTTAAATTGGACTCAAGTTACTTTAGCAAAATTTGCGGCACGACTTCTCAATGATTTATTTGCAGACCGACTAAAACAGATTGCCGAAATCAGACTATAAATTTGTGATTACGATAATTTATCTGTTTTATAGATTTTTCAATCTAAACTCTTTGATTAATAATAATTGGTTTTACCAATTATTATATAACTTAATTTTTTAAACAATGAACTCAGTTGTTTCAAAGTTCGGTTTCCGGGATAAATGATCTTATTTATAACATTGAACTGTTGTAAATCATTGAGAAACCTATTGTGCCTCAAAGTTTGGTGTGTTGTCAATCTTGTTTATTTACCATTATATTTTTTTTTGAAAAAGGGTATGACCAATTTTATTTTTTATCTAAAGTTGAAGTCGAAAAAATGGGCAAAATTTACCAAATTTTTGTTCAAGTTAAATTCGTATATTTAATGAATGAGAACAGTTAAATTGTGAGTTTTGTCAATATGTTCGAGTTTGAAAAGAATTTTCTATAATTTTATTGCATATTTGTAGAAAATAACTTGAGTTCTTCATCGTCTGCCGGCATTTTTATCAAATTCTCAAACTTGAAACCGAGTTTTTCAAGCAATTTACCGGAACTGTCATTATCTTGTGTCGTGATGGCAAGAACGCGGTTCAAACCTAAAACATCTCTACCATATTCCATTACCGCAACGGTAGATTCAAGTGCGTAACCTTGCTTGCAAAATTGCGGCAAAAAAGCAAAACCGATTTCCGCGTCGGGCAAAGTATCGCGTTTCACAAAACCACAAATGCCGATTGCTCGATTTTGGATTTTAGATTTTGGATTTTGGATTTCAAATGTAGAAACGCTCGCGTCATTAAGCATGTCAAACTCCGCTTTCAATTCCACCACATAAAGCCCGAAACCGTGTTCACGATAACTTTGCCGATAACGATTTTCGATAAACTCCCGCGCTTGCTCAACATTCCGCACACTTCTATCACCGATATATTTGATAAACGACGGCTGGTTGAGCAAATCAAGAACAAACTCATCGTCCGGTTCGACGATTTCGCGCAAGACTAGGCGTTCTGTTTCGAGAATTTTCACAGCTATTTTCCAATCGAAATAACCTTTGCTTCGCCCGATTCAGTTTGCTGACGTGCGTGATAACTGCTTCGAGTCAAAGGCGAAGATTCGACGTGCTTGAAGCCAAGACTTAAACCAATCTCTTTCCATTCGGCAAACTCTGCGGGCGTAACGTAGCGTTCGACGGGCAAGCGTTTTTCGTAAGGTTGGAGATATTGCCCGATGGTCATAATGTCGCAACTTACCCGACGCAAATCCTTCATTAAATCTACGACTTCTTCAAATTCTTCGCCCAAGCCAGCCATTATTCCGCTTTTGGTTTTCATTGTCGGCTGCCGCGAATTGCGCCAATGCGCGGCGCGTTCCAGCAATTCGAGAGTTTGCGTATATTTTGCATCTGGACGGACACGGCGATAAAGCCGCGCAATCGTTTCCGTGTTGTGATTGAGAACATCAGGACGCGCAACTAAGACAGTATTGAGAGCATCTTCGTCGCCGTTAAAATCGGGAATCAGAACTTCGACTTTGCACGTCGGATTCATTTCACGCACTTTTATAATCGTTTCCGCCCAATGCGCCGCGCCGCCGTCGGGCAAATCATCACGGTTGACCGATGTAATAACGGCGTGAGCAAGTCCGAGATGTTTCACCGCTTCGGCAACGTGCGTCGGTTCAAGTGGATCAAGTTCCATCGGTTTCCCTTTGTTAACGGCGCAAAAACCACAATGCCGCGTGCAAGTATCGCCGCCGAGCATAAATGTCGCGGTTTTGTCCGTCCAACATTCAAAGATGTTTGGGCAACGCGCTTCCTGACAAACTGTGTGCAGATTCAAACCGTCAATCAATTTCAAAACCGCGTTTTGATTGGTCGGATCGCCGATTTTGATTTTTAGCCAATCGGGTTTCGGCATTCTTTCGCGCTTTCGGCTTTTTGCTACGAATTTTTCGATTAAAACTTGTTCCGTCATATTCGGTAATTATATCACCTCAAAAGTATTTTCATAAAAAGCGCAAAAAACTGTTTTAGGTGCGTTCTGTAATTTGTGGAGGTTTTTTTCAATTTGGAGGATTTAATTATGCAGATGAGTGTCGCTAATATTAAGAAGTATCCTAAGTTCGCCAAGTACGTGAGTCTGCGTATGCCGGAGATTGCACAGGTGGTAGTTATCGTGTCCACGATCAAGAAACTCGCCGGCACGATTACGACCGCGAAGATCAAAGAGGCTTTGGAGTGGGGGAAAGGACCGATGGTGGAAGTTGCTGACCTGGTCGGCGCCAACGGCGAGTTCACTCCGGACATCAAGTCAAATGAGATCCGCATCAACCGCCCGCGCGTCGAACAGTTTGAAGCCGGCAAGGGACTAGAGAAGACCAAATACGGAAAACAGGTTTACGTCGTCGGCACGATTCTGCTCCATGAACTGACTCACTGGGCAGATGATCAGGACGGAGTAGATACTGCTGGCGAGGAAGGCAAGGCATTCGAGGAAGCCATCTACGGCAAGGATATGGGCAACAATTGAGGCGCGACGCGCAAAAAGCAGTTTAGGCAGCGTTCATCTGTTGCGGGATTTTTTTTTCAGATTGGAGGATTTAATTATGCAAATGAATGCAGGTGATATTGGGACATATCCGAAGTTTAAGCAGTATGTGAGTATTGCGATTCCCAAACTTGTTGATGCTCCGACAATTATAAGCGCAATCCATAAATATGCGGGAATTATTGACGAAGCTAAAAATAAATTTTCCGCGCGGCAGAGCCGCGAGGTATTGAGTCGGAATTTTTATTTTTCCTTATTTCCGTAGCAGAGCTACGGGGAATTAAACCTATCAGGAACGATTAAAGAGGCGTTAATTTGGGGTAAAGGTCCGATTATAAAAATTCTAGTGATGAGCGATTACGGACAATTTACGCCAAATTCAAGTTCAAACGAAATTAGAATTCAGGAAAAGATTGTCAAAGAATTTGAAAGCGGAAGTAAGAATAGTTTGAAAAAAACTAAAAGCGGAAATCTTGTTTATCTTGTCGGTGTAACGCTTTTACACGAGTTGACACACTGGGCGGATGACCAAGACGGAATTGACACCGAAGGCGAAGAAGGCGAACATTTTGAAAACGCCATCTACGGAAAAGTGATTGTTTAGAACGGAGGTTATATGAAAATTGGTCTGGTTTTTATGCTTTTACTTAGCTTTGTCCAAGTCTTTTGCGACAATTCTTCGGTTAACTCAGCGACTAAACTACCTAAAACATCGCCAACGGCGAATTTGACAAAGGAAAATACTATGAATAACAGCAAATCCAACGATGCAACCGAGCAAATTTGTCAGCTAACGATAGATTTGCCAAATTTACAACAGTATTATCATTCGGACAAACCCGGTCGAAAGCCGTTGTATGTCGTGAAAAACGCGAATATAAAAGACGATTTAAGTCTGACTAAATTTGGCGAAGCGGTCAAATTTATTAGTGCTGACGAAGCAACCAAAAAGAAAGTTGCGACACTTGAATTTACATCAATCAAAATTGCCGATAAAACGGCAACCGTCGAATTTCGTTACGCCGTCGAAGGAATTCGCGGAACGGCAGAGTTCAAATTTACCGACAAATGGGAAGTTGCTTCAAGCAATATTTCCGAAGCGTAAAATTAAGAAAGTCGGGTTTTTATTGGAAGATAGTCCAAATTCGTCAAAGTTTTCTGTCTTGAAAACTGAGAATTTGGACTATCTGTTTTCTATTTTCACTTTAAACGGCAACTCACTTTGCCTATTAAACATTTCAACGGAACTACGCCGAAGGTGCGACTATCGGTACTTTCCTCCGCGTTGTCGCCGATTAAAAACAGGTCGCCGTTTTCGGTAAATTCTTTCACTCGTTTCAAAATTTTGACGCTTTTTTTATATGGATGACTTGCCAGCGCGATGTCGCCTTGTTCAACTTTTGCCTTCGGATTTATTAAAACGACATCGCCATTTTTTAATGTCGGCAGCATCGAATTTCCCTCGACCAAAAAACCGCGCCGCCTGCCGATAAAAAACAAAATTCTTTCCTTCCAACTCGCTTCCGCTATTTCTTTTTCCATAAAAAAAATGAGGCGATGAGCCGTCTAAAAAACTCATCCCTCATCCTTCATCCTTCATCCCTTAACTATGAAGCAGTGAACCATTCGACATTTTTGCCTTTGCTGTCCCAAAATATTTCGTGGATTTTCTTTATCGCATCCATTAATTCCTGAGCGTGTTCTGCGCTGACTTCCTGTTTGCACGACGAGCAAAGTTTTGCCGCTTTCCAAAATGTTTCGTGCAAATCGGGGTATTTTTCCAGATGTTCGGGTTTGAAATAATCCGTCCAAAGCACGAGAATATGATGTTTCGCCATTTCCGCACGCTCTTCTTTAATCGTGATAAAGCGCGTCAAAGTGTTTTGATAGGCGGCGTGTGCTTTTGCGTCGTCGCCTTCAGGACGTTTTAGATCAAGAATTTTCTTGGTCAACATCTTCACAGATTCCGCTTCGATGCGGGCTTGTGCCGGATCATAAACTCCGCACGGTCCGTCGCAATGCGCTTCGGCAATTTCGATTTCTTTGTAATTTACTAATTTTTCTTTTAATTTATTAAACATTTTTCCTTTCCTTGTTCTTGTAAAATTTATTCAATCGGTCTTGTGCCGGCATCAATGCCTTTGACGCTGGCTTGGTTGATGACTTTGACGTGCAAATCATCCATTAAAAGGACTTGACACGAAAGCCGGGTATGGTCGTTCAAATCGGTCTTGGTTGATAAAATA
>JANOXW010000040.1:0-13986 GCA_031418635.1 Acidobacteriota bacterium | reverse complement strand
AAAGTGAAAAAGTCGTCGTTGTCTTTCGATAATAAACTTTTTCACTTTTAAACTTTTTCACTTTTTCACTTTTAAACTTTCATTCTTCTTCGACGGTGCAAAGAAACGGATATTCGTGCGCTCGCGCCAAGTTCATCGCTTTGTCAGCTTTCATATTGGCGATTTCATAAGTATAAATGCCGGCGATGCCGATGCCTTCGTTGTGGACTTTGAGCATAATCGAAAACGCTTCCGCGTCCGAACGCAAAAAAACGTGGCTCAAAACAAAAACGACAAATTCCATCGTCGTAAAATCGTCATTGTGCAAAACGACTTTATAAAGCGGCGGTTTTTCAAGCCGAGTTTCGCTCTCAGTTAAAACATCGCCGTCGTGTTCGATGTCGGGAAATTCAGGCATATTTTTAATCAATTTAAAAGTTCAAATTCTCTGTTTTTGAACTTTTAGTATAATAATGCTTTAAAGTTGGGTTAAATTTCAAACACATTTTTATTATGGGAAAGTTACCGTTCGCAATTCATCTGCGTGTTCTTTTAATTCATTTTTGACCTGCAAATGTCCAAGAGTTACCAAAATAACTTGAACACCTTCGCGGCGAGCAAACTTCATTGGCGGAACAAAGTCGCTATCTGCTGTTACTAAAATTATTCGTTCCACGATTGATTTACTTGAAAGCCACGCAACATCCAAACCGATTTTCATATCAACGCCTTTTTGCTTAATGTCAGGCGTAAAATCATCATCAACAAAAGCACGATTGGTTTTCAAAATATCTTTCGTCGCACGTTTTGAAATTATCCAACCATCAAAAGACAATTCGCCGGATCGAAAGGCAATATTATCCATTATTTTCAAATCACTAATGACTTTTGTTCTGCCCGTAAATGTCGAAGTAGTAGAAAAATCCACAGTCTTTTTATTTAGCGGATGTGTTTGCTTTTTGCTGTAAGGCGGACAATCATAACAATAAATGCGGAAAATCTCTTCGTCTTTTTCCAAACACTTCATCGCAAATTGCCGAATCTCAACCGCCGTTGGATGACGCTTGCCAAGTAAGTTTTTGAGTTTATGAAAGACAAAACCCATATCAAGGAGAATCGCAGTTTTCTTCATATTTTAAGTTTATAAACTAAAAAGCCTTTTCCTGTAAAACAAGAAAAGGCTTTTAGATATTGTGCCAGCCTACTGACGTTAGCGGATGTTAACAATGTTATCCCATTATATTTACAATGTAAAGACAAAAACGAACATCTGCGAACATACTATTTCGTATATTTTCGTTTTTCAATAAGCCCGCGTCAAATCAATTCCGGTGTAATAATGCTTTAAAATCTCGTCATATTTTACGCCCATTTTGGCTAAACCGTAAGCACCGTATTGGCACATTCCAACGCCGTGTCCCCAACCGCGTCCGGTGAAATTGTAGCTGATGGCTTGTCCGTTTGCGCCGTAGCGTTTGTGAAGGGCGAAAAGTTGCTCGTTCAATCGTAAAGCCGAGCGGATTTTTCCGCCTGTTAAATGAAACACGCCGTTTGTGCCGATGATTTCCAAATCAATAGCGCGGCGCGAGAAGCCTTGTTTGGCGATGCGGACATCGAGCAGATTTCCGATGCCGCGGACATAGCGCGAAAGACGCGATTGCACCGCTGATGCGGAGAGCGTTTTCCTCCACAGCGTAAAACTCGAATCGCGTTCAGCCGTAACGGTTGTGGTTGTCGGCACGACTTCCAAATAGACGATTTCGCCAAGCGCGTTGGTTTGAAAGTTGACGCTTTCGCCACCGACAAGCGCGACTTCTTTAACTTGATAAAACGAGTCACCGAACTGTCGAAACAGAAAAACATTCGGATTTACCGACATTTGTTTTTCTGTTTTGCCGATTTTCAAAATCAGTTTACCGTCTTCGGTTGATTTTGCCGTGCCGCTTTGCAAACTCGGTGTCCATTTCTTTTTGGCGTAAATGTTTGAAATCAGACGAAGCAACTTGGCGCGTGAAAACGGTTTTTTCGGCTTGATAGTCAAATCTGGATATATCGTCAAAAAACCATCGCGCAACAGAATCGCCATCTCTGCCCGCGCTTCTTTTGGAACTTCTTCGGCATCGAGAAAAGAGAGTTGGTAATTGATGTCGGCTTCGCTCAGAAGCGTGTCGGCGTAATTCGGCTCATAAATCATCTGCGCTAAAATTCGCGCAAATTCAATCGGTTTTGCCGAATCTTTGGTAACATTCGGAAAAGGTTTGCCGAAACGACTCGCAAGTTGATTTATCCAACTGCGGAGTTCGGTTTCGGTTGGCGAATCTTCAAAATAATCATCGTCAAAACGTGGCGTTGCCAACACAAAACCGTTGACGGCGAACAGCGAAGCCGTGCGAACGAGTTCGGCGTTGGCTTCATCTCTGATGCGGGCAGATTCGCGCGAAGTCTTTATTAGAAAAGGCGCGAAATGCCGATGACCTTCGAGCGAACATTCCACGCCGCGCAAATACGGTTCATTAAATTCAAAAATATTTTCGGAATTTTCCGTCCGCCCACCGCAAGTTGAAGTATAAAGCGCGTTTATCGGTTTGCCTTTGTAAGTGGCGACGATTCCGCGCGTCTGCAAAACGGCTTGCGTTCCCATTTTACTTTCCGAAGAAAAACCGCGATAAACCTGCGAACGAACCGTCGGGAGCAAATCAAAACCCTGAGTTCCGAACTGTCCGATATTGGCGACGGCGTAAGTTCGCGCCGCGATTGCCTGCGCTTTTTGCGCTTCGATGTGTGGCAGAGAAAGTTCATTCGGCACCACGCCGAGCAGATAATCTTCCAAAGAAACAGCATTAACCACCGTCAAACTGCCACGCGAATTGACAAAAACCTCGATGCGTCCGCGATACGCCCTTCCGTTGACGCGCACCGGAATAGCGCGTTCATTGACCGAACCGAAAGCGACAGATTTGAGCGACGAGAATTTTGCCACCGCGTTTGCGCCCGAAACGATGACTTCGCGCAGATTTGCATTGATGTCGGCATCGGCGGGATTTGTCATCGGACTGCTTGCGCCTGTCGGTTTTATCAAACTGCGAACTTCCGATTTGGAATTTTTGGCAATTTCTTTCGACAGCGTAACGGCTTCGTCCGAAGGTTGCGTAAATTTTTCGGTTAACATTTCGGCTTCAAAGCCTTTGTCGCTCAAATCCGCCTTAAATTCGTTTGCCTCTTCGATAGTTTCAAACGTCTTTTCAACGCGCACACTCCAAGTGTTTGTTTTCAAATCAGGCGCAACGGAAGTTTTTTCGCCTGTCGAACTCACGACATCTTTTGCCAAATCATCGGCTTCGATTTTCGTGGCGATATTCGTCAACTCAAAATGATAAATCTCGATTTCCGGCGGACGATATGAACGCGCCGAAACGCTGACGCGGGTTGTGCCTAAAAATAACGGTTGTTCATCCGGGCTAACGGCGACAAGTTGCGCGTCGGTCGTCGTTATCGAAACATAACGCGCATTTGTCTGCAAGCCGATGCGAACAACAGGTTCGTTTGCTAGATAAAAATTTTCTGTTTCAGCGGCTGAAATTTTTGAAAATGAAAGAAATGTTAAGCAAAAGATGAACAAAAAACTGCGTAAATTCATAATTGTATGATAAAAGCTAATTCCGAAAATGTGAAATAAAAGTATTTCTTTATGCTAATCAATATTGGCGTTACATTTAATTCACCGCCTTCTTTTTTTTAGAGTTTCCAAAATGTCTTTCAATCTAATATCTTTTTCGACAAAAAGAACAAGCAAATGATAGAGCAAATCGGCGGCTTCGCCTTTGAAAAGTTCCGCGTCGTTGTCTTTGGCTTCGATGATTAGTTCAACCGCTTCTTCACCGACTTTTTGGGCAATTTTGTTGATGCCTTTGGCAAACAGTTTTGAGGTATGAGAATTTTCAACGGGATTTTTCTTTCGTTCCGTTATTATTTTTTCAAGCTCAAAAAGAAAATTGTCGGCTTCGTTTTTTTCATCAAAACAAGTATCCGCGCCCGAATGACAAACTGCGCCGGTCGGCATTGCCTTAATTAAAATCGTGTCGGCATCACAATCAATTAAAATTTCTTTAACGTGCAAAAAGTTTCCGCTGGTTTCGCCTTTTGTCCAAAGCGTTTGCCGCGAACGCGAAAAAAACGTAACTCTTTGCGTTTCGCCCTTTTTCTCTAACGCTTCACGGTTCATATAACCGAGCATCAAAACCTTGTTCGTTTGCGCGTCTTGCACGATTGCCGGAACTAAATCGTCAGCCGATTTTCCAAAATCTATCTTGATTGATTCAGTTGTATTTTTTTGCATATTTTACTTCAAACTCTGACCTCGATATTTTGCTGTTTCAAGTAATTTTTCAGCGTTGGAATTTCAATTTCCCGAAAGTGAAAAATACTTGCGGCAAGCGCGGCATCGGCTTTTCCTTCACGGAACACCTCGACGAAGTGTGTTAAATTTCCTGCGCCACCCGAAGCAATCACAGGAACCTTGACGCTTTCGGAAACCATTCGCGTCAATTCTATCTCAAAACCGTTTTTCGTGCCGTCGGCGTTCATCGAAGTCAGCAGAATTTCACCCGCGCCGAGTTTTACGCCGCGTTTTGCCCATTCAATCGCGTTCAAATCGGTTTCAATTCGTCCGCCGTTTAAGAAAACTTTCCATTCATTTGCAACCAGTTTCGCGTCAATCGCTAAAACAATACATTGTGAACCGAAGTTTTTGGCAGAATCCGACAAAATTTGCGGATTTTTGACGGCAGCAGTATTTATCGAAACTTTGTCCGCGCCCGCTTTGAGTAAAACTTCAATATCTGCAACCGAATTGATGCCGCCGCCGACGGTGAACGGAATATTTATTTCCGCCGCGACCTTTCGCACGAGTTCGCTTAAAGTCCGACGCTTTTCATTGGTTGCCGTAATGTCGAGAAAAACGAGTTCGTCCGCGCCTTGTTCCGAGTAAATTTTGGCGAGTTCCACCGCGTCGCCCGCATCGTGCAGGTTTTGAAAATTTACGCCTTTGACTGTTCTCCCGTCTTTGACATCAAGACACGGAATTATTCTTTTCGCTAACATCTTTCAAATTGATTCTGCCTTCGTAAATTGCTTTGCCGACAATCACGCCCGCGCATCCGATTTTTTCGAGTTCAAAAATATCTTCAAGCGAACTAACGCCGCCGCTGGCAATCAAATTTAATTTCGGCAAATGTCCTAAAATCTCCGCGTAAAGTTCGTTTGATGTTCCTTGCAACAGACCGTCTTTGCTGATGTCCGTGCAAAAAACCTGTGTTACGCCTTGTTCAGTATAACTTTTCAAAAACGGCAGAATCTCAAATTCGGTGGCAGTCTGCCAACCATTTATCGAAAGTTTCCCGTTTTTTACATCCGCGCCGAGCAAAAATTTTTCGCTTCCGTATTTCTTTATCCATTCAAAAAATTTGATAGGATTTTTAACTGCGACACTTCCGATACCGGCGATTTTTGCTCCGGCGTTGAAAACGCTTTCGATGTCTTTATCGGTTTTGATGCCGCCACCAAAATCAATCGTCAAATTCGTGTTGGCGGCAATCGTTTCGAGAGTTTTTAAATTCGTAATTTTCCCGCTTTTCGCGCCGTCCAAATCAACGATATGCAGACGTTTCAAACCAACTGCGGCAAATTCTTTCGCCGCGTCCAATGGATTTTCGTGATAAATTTTCTTGTCGGCAAAATCGCCCTGCGACAAGCGCACGCATTTTCCGTCAATCAAATCAATCGCAGGAATTATCTCAATCATAAATTAAATCTTCAAAAAATTTTCCAAGACTTTTGCTCCAACGATGCCTGATTTTTCCGCGTGAAACTGCACGGCGTAAAAATTTTCGTAATTTATCGCCGCACTGAAATTTAAACCATAATTGCAAACAGCAATCGTCGCCGCGCCGCTTTCGACATAGAAACTATGAACGAAATAAAAATAAGAATTTTCTTCAATGCCGTCGAACAAATCCGTTTTCAAATCAAACGCATTGTTCCAGCCGATTTGCGGAACTTTTAATTCACCGGACTCGAATTTTCTTACTTTATAAGGCAAAAGGCTCAAACATTGCGTATCATTTTCTTCGGAAAACTCGCACAAAAGCTGCATTCCGAGACAAATTCCCAAAACCGGCTGTTTGAGCGATTTGATTACTGTGTCCAAATTTCGCGTCCGCAAATAATTCATCGCGCTTGACGCTTCGCCTACGCCGGGGAAAATGATTTTGTCGGCTGTTCGCAAAGTTTCCGCATCGTCGGTTACAACCGATTCAACGCCCAACCGATTCAGGGCATTTGTAACCGATTGGATATTTCCCGCGTTATATTTCACGATGGCGACTTTCATAAACTTCCTTTTGTGCTAGGCAAACTTCTGTCATCAATACTTCTTTTGACCGCCATTTTTATCGCTTTAGCAAATGCCTTGAAAATCGCTTCAATTTTGTGATGTTCGTTTGTTCCGGTTGCCTGAATGTTTAGATTGCATTGTGCTTTATCGGTAAAAGATTTGAAAAAATGAAAGAACATCTCCGTCGGCATTTTGCCAATCATTTCGCGCTTAAATTCCGTTTCCCAAACAATCCAATTGCGTCCGCCGAAATCAACCGCGACTTGCGCCAAACAATCGTCCATCGGCAAGCAAAATCCGTAACGCTCCATGCCGCGTTTGTCGGCTAAACAGAGCGCAAACGCTTCGCCCAAAGTTATCGCTACGTCTTCAATCGTGTGATGTTCGTCAACTTCCAAATCGCCTTTTGCGGCAATTTGCAAATCAATCGTGCCGTGTCGCGCAATTTGCTCAAGCAGATGATCAAAGAAAAAAATGCCCGTCGAGATTTCCGATTCTCCACTTCCGTCCAAATTTAGCTCAATCGAAATTTCAGTTTCTTTCGTTTTTCGCAAATGCAAAATTCGGCGCGGCGGAAGTTTTAGAAATTCATAAATCTCGCGCCAATCATTTGCCACAAGTGAGATATTTTCATTCTTTTCCGGAGCGGCAAAATTCTCGTTTTTGATAAAAATCGCTTTTGCATTCAAATTTTTGGCAAGTTGAACGTCTGTTTCTCTGTCGCCGATAACAAAGGAATTTGCCAAATCATAATCGCCGTCCAAATATTTTCCTAAAAGTCCGGTGTTCGGTTTGTGCGTCGGTTTGTTTTCGTGTGTGAAACTTCGATCAATAAAAATTTCTGCAAACTTAATTCCTTCATTTGCCAGAGTTTCGAGGATAAAATTTTGCACCGGATAAAACGTATCTTCGGGAAAAGAACTCGTTCCAAGCCCATCTTGATTACTTATCAGCACGAGTTCGTAATCGGTTTCGCGGGCGATTTTTCCCAAATATGTAATGACTTGCGGCAGAAACTTCAGTTTGGCAAAACTGTCAATCTGAAAATCCGGCGGTTCGGCAATTAAAGTTCCGTCGCGGTCTATGAATAAAACCTTTTTCATAATTTTCTTAATGCCTCGATTAAACTCTCGTTTTCTTCAGGCATTCCAATAGTGATTCGCAAACATCCTTCGCAAAGTTCAACATTGTTTCGATTTCTAACGACAATTTTATCGGCTAAAAGAAATTGATAAATAGAATTTGCATCAGTCACTTTGACCAGCAAAAAATTTGCATCCGACGGATAAATTTCTTTGACGAAAGCAAGTTTTTGTAAATTTTCAATCAAATTTTTGCGCTCAGTTATGATGTCAGCAATATTTTTTTTGACATCGGCAAAATTTTCAAAAGCCTCTAAAATCGCTTCCTGAGCAATTTCGCTGACGTTATACGGCGGCTTTACTTTGTTGAAAAGTCTAATTATTTCTTCGTTTGCAAACGCCAAACCGACGCGCAAACCGGCTAAACCCCACGCTTTTGAAAAAGTTTGCAACACGACTAAATTGGGAAAATCTTTTATCTCGGACACTAAAGAATTTTCCCGCGAAAAATGAATATAGGCTTCGTCAACGATGACGATTCCGCTAAATTCTTTGATTAAATTTGAGATTCCCTCCATCGAATTACCTGTCGGATTATTCGGCGAACAAACGAAAAGCAGTTTTGTATTTGCATCAATCGCTTTCTTAATCGCGGAAAAATCGAGTTGAAACTCTTTCGTTAAATTAACGCGCTTGATAGCCACATCGTTAATTTCCGCCGAAACCTGATACATTCCGTAGGTCGGCGGAAAAATCAAAACATTGTCTTTGTTCGGGCGACAAAAAATGCGAAATAACAAATCAATCGCCTCGTCACTGCCGTTGCCAATAAAGATTTCATCTGCTTTGACATTTTCTCGTGCGGCAATAATTTTTTTAATTTCAATTTGTAACGGATCGGGATAACGATTGTAATTTTTCGGCAAAGGCGAACCGAAACTGTTTTCGTTGGCATCGAGAAAAATCCGCGCCGTGCCGCTAAATTCCGTGCGGGCGGACGAATAAGGCGCGAGGCGTTTGATATTTTCACGAACTAAATTTTGTAAATTAAACATACCATCTTCGGTCTACGGCTTTTAGTCTTCAGCTATGGTTATGCAAATTTACAAAAAACCGAAAGTCAAAGACCGAGAACCTAATTCATAACTTCCTTCAATCGAAGCGAAACGGCGTTTTTATGCGCTTCTAATCCTTCGGCTTCCGCCATACATTCGATTGTTCTGCCAAGATTTTTGATGCCGTCCGCCGTCAATTTTTGAAAGGTGATTTGCTTAACAAAACTTTCGAGCGAAACTCCGCTAAAGGCTTTGGCAAAACCGTTGGTCGGCAAAGTGTGATTTGTTCCCGAAGCGTAATCGCCCGCCGATTCGCACGAAAGATTTCCGATAAAAACCGAACCGGCGTTGATGATTTTTTCTGCTGTTTCGTCAGCATTTTCCGTAGCGATAACGAGATGTTCGGCGGCGTATTCGTTCAAAATCTCAATCGCTTCGTCCAAATCTTTTGCCAAAATCGCCTTAGAATTTCCTAAAGATTTTTCGGCAATCGCCCATCGCGGCAGTTGAGCGAGTTGTTTTTCGACTTCAATTAAAGTTTCAGCAATCACACTTTCACTTGTCGTTACAAGCAGGACTTGACTGTCAACGCCGTGTTCGGCTTGCGCCAGCAAATCTGCCGCGACGAATGACGGATAGCAGGTTTCATCAGCCAAAACCGCTACTTCCGATGGTCCTGCCGGCATATCAATGGCTGTTCCTGTTTGAGAAACTTGCTGTTTGGCTTCGGTTACGAATTGGTTGCCGGGACCGAAAATTTTATAAACTTGCGGAACGGTTTCCGTGCCATAAGCCATCGCGCCGACGGCTTGCACGCCGCCGATTTTAAAAACTTTTGTCGCGCCACAAAGTTTTGCCGTATAAAGAATTGTCGGATTAATTTTGCCGGCGGAATCGGGCGGCGAACATAAAATAATTTCACGGCAACCGGCAAGTTTGGCAGGCACGACAAGCATCAAAACCGTCGAAAAAAGAGGCGCAGTTCCGGCGGGAATATAAAGCCCGACTTTTTCGATTGCCACCGATTTGCGCCAACAAAAAACGCCTTTGGTCGTTTCGATAATTTCAGACTTTTGGCTTTGTGCAGCGTGAAATTTTTCGATATTTGCTTTAGCAATCTGAATAGCACTTTTCAATTCGGTGGAAACCTGCGCGTCGGCTTCGGCAAATTCGGCTTCGCTGACGGCAAAATCATCGAGTTCAACCTTATCGAGAACTTTTGTAAAATGACGCACGGCATCATCGCCTTCTTTTTTGACACCGTTCAAAATATTTTCAACGTGGCGTTCCAAACTTTTCGTTTCAAAAACGGGACGCGCTAAAATCTCTTGCCAATCTTCTTTTTTCGGGTAACGAATTATTTTCATATTTTTTTAACTTATCATCTGGTCAATAGATAAAACTAAAATTCCTTCCGCGCCAACATCGCGCAAATTTTCGACCACATCCCAAAAATCATTTTCGTTGATTACCGAATGAATCGAACTCCAATTATTGTCTGCCAACGGCATAACCGTCGGGCTTTTAATGCCCGGCAGGAGCGCGATAATTTCCGACAGCTTTTCATTCGGCGCGTTGAGCAAAATATATTTATTTTGTTTGGCGGCATTGACGGCTTTGATGCGAAAAAGCAATTTTTCTAAAATCTTTTGTAAATTTGCGCTCAAATTCGGGCGCGAAACGAGAACTGCTTCCGAATATAAAACGGTTTCGACTTCCCTTAATCCATTGGTAAAAAGCGTGCTTCCCGAACTTACGAGATCGCAAACCGCGTCGGCAAGTCCGATGCCCGGCGCAATTTCAACCGAACCACTGATGGTGTGAATGTCTGCTTCGATATTCTTTTTATGGAAAAATTCGCGTAAAATATTCGGATAACTTGTCGCAATTCGCCTTCCGTCAAAATCTTCAACTGCTTGAAAAGCAAACGCTTTCGGCACGGCTAAAGCCAAACGGCATTTGCCGAAACCGAGTTTTTCAATCGTTTTGACTTGACGTTTTTCTTCCGCCAAAACATTTTCGCCGACAATTCCGATGTCCGCCACGCCGTCTTCGATATATTGCGGAATGTCGTCGTCACGCAAAAAGAAAATTTCAAGCGGAAAATTGTTGGCTTCGCTTCTTAGTTTGCCCAAACCGTTGCTGAAATTGATGCCGCAATTTCTGAGCAAAGAGAGCGAATCTTCGCTCAAACGCCCCGATTTTTGTAATGCAATTTTTAGTTTGACTGTGTTCATTTTAAAACAAAAATAGGCGATAAACTTTTTTTCAAAGTTCACGCACAATGACAGATTTTACGATTTTTATAAAGTAAGATTAGTTGGCGCGATTGTTTTCGTGCCAATGATGGAAATGATGTTGGATCGAGTTGCTAAAGTTTTTCAACATTGCTTTTTTATAATTTCAACTCAATCCCGCGCATTTTGCAAGTTACCAAGTGATTTATTTTTCTACCCGAAAAGAAAAAATTATTTTTCCAGCGCATTAAAAATAAACGGAAATGTCGCCCACGATTGTCCGCGATGTTGTGGACGGAAGGCAAAAAGAATGATTTTTCCTTTGCCGTAATCGGTTTCCGCCAACGCCGTTTTGCCGTTCATATATTTTTCACCCAAAACCCAACCTGACAGCAAAACTTCTTTTTCGGCGTATGTAGCGATTGATTTAACTTTGTTTGTGTCCGTGATTTCAAATGCCGAACTGTTGGTAAAATAGGCGGGAGTTTCTTTCCGCAAACCTTTGGCAAGCGGATTTGCGACATCAACATTTAGTTGAACAATCGAACCCGGATTGTAAAATTCGTTACGTTTCAAATCTTTCAAAACATTTTTCAATGGTAAATTAAATTGCTTGATAACGAGTTCGCAACCGTCGTCAAAGCAAATCAGTTTGCCGCCGTTTTCGACAAATTTTTTCAAATTCTCAACGCCTTCTTCGCCGATTCCGCCCGCGAACTCTTGGGCGTAGCGCATCGTTGACAAGCCTTTGACAATCGTGTTTTCATTATCGGCGGGCAAAATTATGGCATTGTACTTCAGATTTCCGCCCCGAAAATCTTTGTCGGAAACCGACGAAAAAGGAATTTGATAATTGTCCAAAACAAGCCGCGTCCAACCTTCGTCCATCGAACCCGTAAAGCCTTTATAAAGTCCGATTTTCGGATTTGTTTTCAACGGATTCGGCAATTTGGCAAAAGATTCTGTGGTTTGTTTTAAGTTCAAAACTTGCCGCGCTTGATTGATGTTTGTAACTTTTCGCAAAAACTTACTGTCGGCATTTTTGATGTTCCAAGCCGTTGTATAATCAATTCCCATTTGTAGCGGCAACGTCCAACCGGCGACATCATATGGAACTTCCGCCTCGCCGTTTGCCTTTAATCTTTCGGGATAAATCTGCTTTTCAAAAAGACTCAAAACATTATTTTTTTGCGGCTGATTGACGAAAACCAAAAAACTTCCAAGCGGAATTTCGTGAAAATCGCTACTGTTTTTCGCCGGTGTAATGTTGAGTTCGTGCGTCATTTCCTGAACTTCCATTCCTTGTTGCAAAAGAATTTCGAGAAAACGCGAAACAGTTTCGGCATTCGGTTGTCCCGCATAAACGATAAACGCTTGCGGTTCACCCGTTTTCGGTTCTAAATTCGCCTTGCCCAAATCAAAAAAATTTTGCAAATAACGCTCACGAAATTTTGCCGCCATTTCCAGCAAACCGCGCGATGCAATCATCTCGATTCGCGCAATGTCGGCAGGTCTCCATTCGCCTCCTTCCCAAACATCAGGAAAATTCGTCGCCGTTTCCAGCAACGAAGGCAAACCTCGCGCACCTCGATTTTTCTGCAATTGCTCTTTTGTTACGGTGATCGGCGACATCAGATCCGCGCTCGCGGCTTCGGTCAAAATTCCGATCGAGTTGTGATAATAAGGCGCGGAACGAAAACCGCCGTGCCACCAAGTGTCGTAAGTTGAATTTGTCGCCACGCCCGCGATGTTTTGTGCCTGTAAATCAGCCGCCATTTTGTAACCGATCAGCCCGACTTCGCGCAAAATCGAAGGTGCAACCCGCGGATTCGGCGGGTCAAAAAACGGTGGCGTGATAAAACGCGAAGCCGTTTGACCTTGCTGATGAATATCATAGACAATCTGCGGAAACCATTCTTGCCAAAAAAACTTTGTAATCGCCTGTGTTTCCCTCAAATTCAGCATAAACCAATCGCGGTTGTCGTCGTGTCCGGCGTAATGATGATAAAGTTCGGGTGGTGAAGTTCCTTCGGATTTTGTTCCCAAAGTTTTGCGATACCAATCGGCGACAATATCAATGCCGTCTGGATTTGACGAGGGAATCAACAATAAAATCGTGTTGTTCAAAATCTCTTTGGTGTCGTTGTCATTCGTCGTCGCAAGTTCATAAGCGAGGTTCATTGACATTTGCGAAGCGACGATTTCCGTCGAATGAATCGAACACGAAATAGAAACAATCGTTTTACCGTTTTTGACGAGATTGGCGAGTTCTGCATTGTCTTTGACAAGTCGCGGGTTTGCAAGTTTTTGATTTATCTGTTTATATCTTTCAAGATTTTTGATGTTGTCCGACGACGATATAAAAGTGACAATTAAAGGTTTACCAAGCGTTGTTTTGCCGATTTCTTTGACTAAGACTTTATCGCTTTGCCTATCTAGCTTGGCAAAATAATCAGTAATTTGTCGCCAATCGGCAATCGTTTTATCATCCGTCGGCTGAAAACCTAAAACAGATTTCGGCGACGGAATCTGGGAGAAGGCAGTAAGCAGTAAGCAGTAAGCAGTAAGCAGTAAAAACACCGCGAAACGAAGGTGTTTTCGGTAATCGAAAACTAACGACAGATAATTAAACTTTGGATTTTGGACTTTGGACTTTGGACTTTGGACATTAGACTTTGGACTTTGGACTTTGGACATTAGACTTATAAGCATGCAAAACATTTCCTTAATTGAAGCGATTGAAAAAAATGAAAAACTGACGTTTCCCGTCAAAGAGTCTAACAAATCTCGGCTTGTTGGCAAATTGCGCTATTGGTGGAGTTTGTCTTTGGCAGGAATATTGTTGCTTTTCATCGCTTTGCCGATTATGATTTTTCTCCGAATTATCAACCGTCAAATCTGGCTTTACCCGTTTTGTATGTGGGGCGCGAAAACTTGGGTTCGCGGTTCGGGCGCAAGAGTCGAGGTTTTTGGCAGGGGAAATTTAGAAGCGGATAAATCTTATATTTTCGTCGCAAATCATCATTCATATCTCGATACGACAGCACTTTTCGCTTACGCCGGAAAAAAACTCGGACTTGTAGCAAAAAAAGAAATTTTGAAAGTTCCGGTTTTAGGACAGGGAATAAGTTTTATAAATTTTCTGACGATTGACCGTTCAAATCCCGAACGCGCCCGACAGACGATTGAAAAAGCACGTCAATTAGTCGAAAGCGGCTACTCGTTCGGACTTTTTGCCGAAG
>JANOXW010000039.1:0-19154 GCA_031418635.1 Acidobacteriota bacterium | reverse complement strand
CTCCAGAAAAAGTCCCGAAGGCGGCGCGGTAAATTTCGCAGGCGCGGTTGATTGAAACTTCAAAAGCCGCTGAAAAGCGTCATAACTCAGATTTCCGCGCCCGACTTCTGCTAACATTCCGACAATTCTTCTGACCATTTTCGGTAAAAAGCGATTTGCACCAATGCGAAGGCAAATCAAATCGTCATTGGTGAAAACTTCGGTTTTTTCGACAAAAACCATTCCTGAAGCGCGTTTATCTTCAATCTCGCCAAAAGACCCAAAATTATGTTTGCCGACGAGCATTTCCGCCGCCGTCTGCATCGGTTTCACGTCCAAGTTATCTTTTATCCACCACACGAAATTTTTCGCAAACGCCGTGCGCCGCGTCGAGATTTGATAAAGATAATAGCGCATTGTAGCATCGCGTCGGGCGTTAAAATTTTCGGATGCATTTGATACTTTTTTGATGTTGATGTCGTGCGGCAATAAATCATTAAAACCTTGCAAAATCTGACGCGGCGTAACATTCGTTTCCAAATCGTCAACATTCAGATGCGCGATTTGTGAAAGTGCGTGAACGCCGACATCGGTTCTTTCCGCACCGCCGATTTCG
The DNA here is from genome assembly GCA_031418635.1 of Acidobacteriota bacterium. Classification (GTDB taxonomy): domain Bacteria; phylum Acidobacteriota; class Blastocatellia; order Pyrinomonadales; family Pyrinomonadaceae. Next base: position 18,559 of record JANOXW010000039.1, on the reverse strand, counting down.
ACTTTTCCCGCAAAAAGTTGTCGCGCCGCATTCACCAATTCGCCTTGCACGGTTTTCATGTTGTGCTGAATTTGCCAACTGCGATAGCGCGTTCCTTCGTATTCGATTTCCAATTTCCAATTATCCATAAAATAATTAACCACGAAGGACACGAAAATTTCACGAAGTTATTTTTGTTTTTTCTTCGTGTTTCCTTCGTGTTATTTTGTGGTTAAATCTTCCCGATTTTAACCTTCTCACGGTTTTGATTGACAGCGACATAAACGACCTCGGCTTCGGTTACGCGGACAGATTGACCGTGTGAGCCGAAGCGTTCGGCTTCGACAACGACTTTTATTGTAATCGAAGTGTTGCCGACTTTGGTTGTCGTCGCGTAAAAACTGACCAAATCGCCGACATAAACGGGTTCGTGAAAGATAATTTCCTTCATCGCCACCGTTACAAAACGGTCGTGTGCCGTATGTCGCACGGCTTCGACTCCGCCCGCCACGTCAATGTAGCTCAAAATAATTCCGCCAAAAATCGTCCCGTGCGCGTTGGTATCACGCGGCATCATCGTAATGCGAATCGCCGCGTTACGCAGTCTTTCGGCTGCTTTTTCTTGTTCTTCTTGTTCCATTTTAATTGTCTGATTCAAATATCTTTTCCAACGTCCAATCGTGAATCGCGTCTTTTAATGGCGACAGATGATTGTCAAAAAAATGTCCGCAATTTTCAAAAACGACTAATTTCGCGTCCGTGTTTTTAGCGACAATTGCGACTAAAATATTTAAATTTTCGATTGAACCAAATTCGTCATTGTCGCCGTGAACAAATAAAATCGGTTTGCGACAATCTTTCAAAAACGAAAAATCGTATTTATCAACCGGCGTTCCGATGCTGATGATTCGCACAATTCTTTCATCATCAAGCGCGACTTCGCTGCCGACTCTCGAACCGAATGAGAAACCCGCCAGCGTAATGGGCAGATTCGGATAATTTTCGGTTAAATAATCAAGTGCATCGCGCACGTCGTCTTTTTCGCCGTTGCCGTCGTCGTGTGCGCCCGTCGAATTGCCGACACTACGAAAATTAAAGCGCAAAGTTACAAGTCCCGCGTCAAGCAAACCTGCTGCCGCCCGAAAAACGACTTTATTGTGAATCGTTCCACCGCCCAAAGGATGCGGATGGCAAACCAGAGCAACACCTTTCGGATTTTCTTTCGGCTCTTTCAAAATCGCTTCGAGTTTGCCGTGCGAAGCGGGAATAAATAGATTTCCTTGTGGATACATAATCGAATTTTTGATTGTAGATTTTGGCTTTTGGATTAGCAAACGTGCGTTTCAAAAACTTTGCAGAAGTTTTCGATAATTTTATCCTCGACTTCCGATAAAGAAAGTTCGCGTCCGAGTATTCTTTCCATCGAAGTTACAGGTTCGCCTTCGCAAGCGATGATCCAATCAAAAAAACTCAAATCCGTATTGACGTTGAGCGCGAAACCGTGTGTCGTTACCCAACGCTTGAGATGAACGCCGATTGCCGCGATTTTTCCTGCGTTGGTGTGAACGCCCGTTAATCCTTCAATTCTGAAAGCCTCGATGCCAAAATCGCGCATTGTCCGAATCAAAACTTCTTCCAAATCGCGGACATATTTATGCACGTCTTCGCGGTCGGGCGAAAGGCTGATAATCGGATAACCGACGATTTGCCCAAGCCCGTGATAAGTAACTTTGCCGCCGCGATTGGTTTCAAAAACCGTTACATCCAAACTTTTTAATCGTTCCGCCGTTGCCAAAACGCCGTCGCCTTTGGCGCGTCGCCCAAGCGTAAAAGTGTGCGGATGCTCAAGCAAAAGCAAATAATCCGTTTTGCGTTCGGCAATAAGTTTCTGCTCAAGTTCTTTTTGCAAATCTAAACCTTTATCGTAAGCAAAACGACCAAGACGGCGAACTTGTAATTGTCTTTCTTGCATCTTTAGTTAATGATAAGATTTTCGACAAGAATTTACGAATTTACAAAATTACAAATATGACTATGAATAAAAATCTAATGAAGTTTAGCGTTCTTTGCCTGTGTCTGTTGTGTTTGGCTTTTTCCGTCAACGCGCAAAAACGTAAAACTACAAGTAAAAAAAATGCACCGACAGTTGCAATAACAGACAGCGAAATAAAAAACGGCGCACAGAAAGTTTCTGTGCAGATAAAGAATTTATCGAAATTTATTTACAGTTTGGGCGACGTAGCGAGAGTTACGGAAGACCTCGACCGCGAAATTGCGGCTGGCAAAGCATCGCGCAATGCGCCAAGCCTGAATGCAAAAAACAAACAGGCAATTGTTACGACGATTAAAAACCTACGCGCCGGATTTGCCGCATTGGAAGTCGAGTTTCGCACCAAACCCGCGCTCAAACCTTATCTTTTTCAAATTCAGGGAATCACGGATTTAACCGGAATTGCCGAAGATCAAGCATCGGGCGGACAATTGACCGAATCAGGCAAGACTCTTTTAATTGTGATTGAAAAATTGGCGGACACACTGGCGGCGATGCCTTAAAATCTGTCTTTAAACTCGAAAAAAAAGCTATTCGTTATTAAAAATTCATAAGCGCATTATTGAATCTTTTTTTGTGTAAGTTGGTGTGAGTGCCTAAATAGATTTTCTGCAAAATAATTCGTGTAAATTAATACAAATTGTTTTTAATTACCCAAATCGGCTTTGCTTTGACTTCACCCAGACGATTTACTAATTTTTCCAAATTTCTGCTTTCGACTTTGCCCTGCAGGTCAATCACGATTTCCCTTTCGATGATTCCCGTGTTTTTGCGGTCTTCAAAAATCGCTTCAATCTTTTCGGACAAAATACTCATATCGGAAATCGTTCCCGTTTCGATTTTGTTCAGGCTCAGTTTTCCGTCTTCGTCAATCTCGACAACGAGCATCAGCGGATTCGGCTTTTTGTCTGACGCAAATAAGGCACTGCGGTTAACAAATTCAACCGGATAAATTTTCGCTGAATCTTTACAACCGATAAACGGCAGACAAATTACCAAGAATAAAACGAGCCGATTTTTTTTCACAAATTTTTTTTCCTTTCCTACATTTGTCGCTTACATAACAGAGATTTTCGTAAAAGTTTATTGAAATGCTCAAGTTGCCGGAACATCGGAATAAGCCTGAATGCCTGTTCTAACTCTGGTAATCCAATCCCAGATATATTTCTGGGCTATTACAAATTTTACTCTGTAATTAAGTTCCTGTTTTTCGTGGTGTTTTAATAAAGACTCCAGCGAGGCTGTCCAGTTCCATTTCCCGCCCGTTTTTTTTAACACGGCAATCACTACCTTATTTATTTCTTTTGATAAGTAAGTCGGTCTATTGCCCCAAAGCATATTAGCATCATAGCTCTGCTCTATTGATTCGATTAGCAGAGCCTGGGCAAAAGACAGGTCGTTTTCGGTTAAATCAGCCGTGAGAATTCCCGGATGGTCAAAGAAATAAGCTAAAACATACCAGGCTTCTTGTTTACTCAAAACAATTTGGGAAGAGCTAAATTCAAACAGTTGATTTAAAGTTATTGGTCGTGGTAGTGGTCGGTTGGCAACTCTAGGGTCTATGGACATATTTCTCCTTTTATCAAATTCCGAAAACTTAAGGGATGAAAACTATGGCAAATTGAATCCTGAAAGAGGATTTCCATAAAAAGCATCGGTTTTCCAACTCACCGAGTCCCATTTTTCAGCACCCAATACTTTTACCGGTAAAATTACCCGATAATACGGCAATGGAATCTGATTGGAATAGCCCGGAACAGCGATCTTTCCGTCTGTCCCGATTGAAAAACTAAGTTCGCGGATCTGTGAACCGTTGCGGTAGATTTTGACCGTGTATTCACCCGGATTTTTATCGGCATAGAATGCGTTCGGGTAATTGTCGCGCTGAAAATTGCCATTATTGTCAAAACGAAAGTTGTGCCACTGAAAGAGCCAACGCTTCCAAGTGTTTTGGGAGGCAAAAGGTGCCGCAAACTCGGTTGTTCTTTCGTCATAATCAATCACCTTATTTTTATAGATATTGTCTTCAGCCAATTTAATTTGCTGACCTTTGTAGACAATACGTCCTTCTAATTCATCAGCTTTCACTATTCCTTTCAACCAAACACTGACCTCTAGCGGAATCCCGCCGATTTCAAGATCGTCATGGTCAAATCCAATCATCCCGAACGGCAACAGCCAATCGTGTTCGACAAAAAAATCGAATTTGTTTTTCTCCTGCGGTCTGCTCGCCGTGCTGAATTTGCTAACTTTGAATTTGCCTTGATAAAGAACCTCCTTTGTGTCTTGATTGGTAATTTTGAAAGAATAGCCTCCAGTTCCGACAGTTGATTTTGTTTTCAGACGCTCGTATGGATTGGAGCTTTTGAACGAAACAGTGCGGTCAGCGGCTGAAAATCCTTGTTCTAAAGTTTCGCTGAACCACGAAGATCCGTCGGCGTTAAAATATTCCACCGTGTAATTTAACTGCTTATCATTGTCATAAAATTGACTGAAACGTATCATCGGAATCCAGCTTGAATAATCTCTCTCATTCGGCAATTTCCAATACTCATTGTGCGTTCTTGCCTGAACGTAAATCGAATTTTTCAGCAAAACCGGCACATTATGCGGTTTTTGATTTTTGTAGATTCGTTCACCATCAAGATTTGACGGCTTGTTTGGAACAATAATTTTAGTTTGATTTTTGCCGTTATCATCAGTTTTCGGCGGCTCTTGTTTTGGTTTTTCGACTTTCGGTAATTTCGGCATTTTTATCGGAAACTGTGCTGAAACTACCCGAAAACCAAAAGCGATAACAACAAAAAATACGAATATTAAAATTGAATTCTGTTTCATAACTTTTCTTCCTTTTCAATCAAGCCGGACTTCGATATTTGAAATCGTCAAATCGCCCGATTTGCGGTCTGCCAAGAAGGTAATTTCTTCCTCGTTGCCATTTGGTTTGACATTTTCGACCACGACATCAAAAAAATCGGTGGTTGTGCCGGAAATAAATTTTCCGTTGGCATCGTATTTATCAAAAGTTACGGTTATTTGCGACAATGCGGCATTTGGGGCTTGAGGATTCAACCGCCTTAATTGTGCCATCATAAAAAAATGAATTGAGTAAGCCTTTGTAGTTCGGGTGATAGTTAATTTGGGAACTCGAACCGAGCTAACAAATTTTTGACCGACACCGGCACTTGTAATTTGGAAACTGAAGTTGCCGCCGCGAATCGGAAAATCTTTGATGGTTAATTTCAGTTTGCTACTCATATTTATTTCTCTGTTTTCTTTTAACTTCAAGGGTAATAGAATTAGAATGCCGAACAACCTTCCATTTCACGCCGAAACAGCCAAGATTTTTCCAAGTTGATTTCTTCATTTTCTGTCTAACTTTTTCAAACTATCGCGTAAGCGTTTTCTGTCCTCTGCTGTTCGGAGTGTGGACTTCCTTCCTTCCGATTCGCCATAATTAATAACTGTATTTCCGGCTCCAACTCGATTATTAATTCTAATGCCGATTAATAGTTTTGAAACGGCTAACAAGAGAGGAAAACTGGCACTATTACTTTTACTGAATAAATTCGGTTTATCATCTATTCCCAAAAGGTAGATTCCGCCAACCCGCCCATTCAAACGAGGAAGCCAAATTTTACCGGCTTGATTTAATTCTCCGTTGCCGTCAACTTGCAAACTGCGTTCTCCCGAAGCATCTTGCATTGCGCCTGCCCCGACGCTCTGATAATTAACGCCGCCCACCCCATTGAACAAAATTCTAGGTCTCTCCCGCTGGTTGCCTATCGCAGCCAACACTTTTATCACCATATCAGAGACACTTTTGACCCGAATTAATACATCGGCTTCGTGTCCGGGAGTATCGAATCCAACGCTTTTCCAAAACCCTAAAGATTGCCCTTCATCATAAATTTCCAAGCTGTAAATAGCCATAAACCTTTTCTCCTAATTTCTTTTTCAGGAATTTATTACCAGTATTTAATTTAAAAGTAACCATTGCAGTCGGTTATCTGAAAATCTTTGATGGTTAATTTCAGTTTGCTGCTCATTGTTTTTTATCTCGCTTTTTTTGCATTTTGTATAGCCGAAATTAAAATAAAAATGAAGACTCAATATGGTCGAAACTTCTCCATCATTTTGTCTCACGCCAAAATGTCTTGCCCGAAATTTGTTAAATTAGCCACGATAAAATCGTATCCGAACTATTTTGTAGAAAAAGAGGGTTTGTTTAACCGGGTCCGGGCGTAGGCGGATCCATAGAAGTAAATTCAAAAGTGAATAACTTTGCCGGAAGTGGAATCCTAATTTCTGGTGTTTTTAGGCGCAGTATTTTCGGTGTTTTCAAGACAATTGTCGGATAACCCGTGCCGATCAGTTTGACACCATGGAATGTAAAAGTTTTTCTTTCAAGGTTTTTCTTATATTTTTCTTCGTCAAGATAGAAAAATATGTAAATCTTATCGTAACTAGACTTAAACTTTATATCCAGCATCCCGCCTATCTCAGATGTTATCAAAAGATTATTTAGTGCCTTTTCCTTTTTCTTCGGATTACTCATATTTACAACATCATTTTCTAGGTCTCCCGCATTATTTGAAGTTGCTGAAATCACACGGCTAAATTGGTTTCCTAAAGTAAAACTGAGAATGTCGTATTTTTGATTCCTGTCAATATTCAAAGCGCATCTAAACTTGAATCCAGCGTCAAATGGTGCATCATCCCAACTACTCATTTTGTTTTTCTCCTTTTTTGATTAAATTATTGCGGTCATTTAATTTTGTAGTGGCGCACGACTGACCGCTGTTGTGCCTTTCGCGCAAACTTAGGTTAAAAAATTGACTGCTAAGTGTTTTCGTTTTACACATTTGTTAGGTGAACATAATTGTGGGAGCAATCTTTTTTATAGCCACCGGAACATCACCTAAGTCTTGGCTTATTGCTGTTTCAACTGCTTCCATATTGAGTAAGGTAATTGCCATTAAACGACTTCCTTTGTAAAGGGCGTTCTTGAGAACTCTATCTTTGTAACTCGCCGGATGAATTTTTCCGTCATTATTAAGCAAGCGAGAAGACATCATTCTTTGAACCCCCCCAATTGACAGAATGGTCTTGACATCCAAAATACCCGTTGGTTCGGGTATATCATTTGCAGATAACCCGAAGTATCTCTTTGCATAAATGTCCTGAAATCCAATAAGTTTGAATAAAGCCTGAATCAGCATCACACCGTTTCTTTCATTTATCCCACCAATTCCAACGACATTGGAAACATTTGCGTGTTGCGTTTTTACATTTCCCAAAGTTGCAATTTCTATTGTCGCCATTTTGTTTTTCTCCTTTTATTCAAAATCTGTAAATACAAAAATAATTTCAGCCCGCCTTGATTTGTGCTATGATTTGCCTATTATCTTAGCGTGGAATAAACAATAAAACTCTCTTTCCGAAAAAGAACTTTGAATTTTGTGAGAGAATTATTAGAAAGTTATTAGAGTGCGTATGTCGTTGGAAACAAACAGGTTTGAGTTTGGTGATTTTCTGCTGGACGTGAAAGAAAACGTCTTATTACGCAATGGCAAGCCTCTTTCGATTACGCCGAAAGCCTTTCAATTGCTTCATCTTTTGGTTGAAAATCACGGTCACTTGATCGAAAGAGATGTATTGCTGAATACCGTCTGGGCAGACAGTTTTGTCGAAGAAGGAAATCTGACTTTTACCATTAGACTACTCAGAAAAGCCTTGGACGACAGCAAAAAAAATCCGCGTTTTATCGAAACTGTTCCCAAACGCGGTTATCGTTTCGTGGCTGAAGTAAGACAAAATATTCAAGAAGTTGAAGTAAAACAAATTATTCAAGAAAATGCGTATTCCGAACCGCTTGAAAAAAACTTTAGCGCACCGCCTATTTTCAATAAATTTCTGCTTCCAACCGTTGCCGTTTTAATCATCCTTATTTTTGCGGGTTTCTGGTTTGTGCGAAGTAAAAATATTATGGCGGACGCACCTGTTTTGAACACGCCGTTTAGTTCCGAAAAACTTTCGACCAACGGAAAAGTTCTGCGCGTGGTTATTTCGCCCGACGGTAAAAATATGGTTTATACCAACGGTGGAAGCCACGAAAAACAGAGTGTCTGGCTTCGTCAACTCGAATCTTCAAACAATGTCGAGATAATTCCGCCTTCGGACGATACTTATTACGGGCTTGCGCTTTCGCCCGACGGCAATTTTCTTTATTTCAGCCGCAGTCCGAAAACCAACTTACAGCAGGACATCTACCGCGTTTCGATTTTCGGCGGTATTCCAAACAAAATTATTGACAATACGGAAGGCTGGATGAGTATTTCGCCCGACGGCGCGAAAATCTCGTTTGTTCGCTGTCCCAGGCAAACGGAAGAGAATTGCTCTTTGTGGATTGCCAACGCAGCCGACGGTAAAAATGAAAGAAAACTCGCCTCGCGCCCGCACCCGTTGAGAATCGGCGACAACCGGATTTCACCCGACGGGCGTTCGATTGCATTTGCCGTCGGACAATCGGAAAATCAGGCGAATGAATTCGGCTTGGTCAAAATTGACATCGAAACGGGCGCGGAACGCGAGTTGACGACGCGGAAATTTTTCAACATTAGATATTTGACGTGGCTGCCCGACGGCGGCAGTTTGCTTTTGACCGCTTCGCAAATTCCCAACAAAATTTACCGCATCTGGCAGGTTTCCGCCAACACGGGCGAAGTACAACTGTTAACAAAAGATTCGGAATCTTATTCGGCTCTGAGTTTGGACACAGCGGCGCGGCATTTAATTTCCACGGAGGTTAGGCAGGATTTTAAATTGTCGCTTTGGCAAACAAAAAATTCCTTCGCCGCGCCTCAAGTTCTGGCAGACGCGACAAATATTACCTTCGCGCCAAACGGTAAAATTATTTTTACGTCTTGGATAACAGGCAACGACGAGATTTGGAGCATCAACACTGACGGCAGCGGACGACATCAATTAACAAACGATGCGGCGGACGACCGCGCCCCGATTGTTTCAGCGGACAACAATTTTATATTTTTCGCCTCGAATCGCACGGGCGAAGCCCACGTTTGGCGAATGAACGCCGACGGCAGCAATCAAACGCAGATTACCCGACAGGAAGGCGGCTATCCGCTTTTTGTTACGCCCGACGGCAAGTGGCTTTACTATCATCACGCCATAAACCGGACGCTCTGGCGCGTTTCCACTGCGGGCGGCGACGCGCAGGTTGTTTTTAACAAAACCGGATTTCGTTTCGCCGTTTCGCCCGACGGCTCACAGGCGGCTTTGCCCGAAAAGCAAGGTGCGGAGAATATTTTAGAGATTATTTCGCTTGCCGACGGGCAAACCGTCAAAACTTTCAAACTTGCCGACCAAAGCGCAAGACTGATTGAGGTGAAATGGTCGCCGGACGGAAAAAATCTGGCGTATATTCTGGCGGACAACAAATTTGAGCATAATTTTTTATGGTTTCAGCCACTCAACGCGAAAACGCCGCGCCAAATTGCCGCTTTGGGAGATGAAGTGTTAGCCGCATCCAGCTTCGCGCTCGCGCCCGACGGGAAAAGTTTCGCCGTCGCCCAAGGCAGATGGCTTCACGATGCGGTTTTGCTGAGAGGTTTGAAATAATTGAAATCTGTGCGTATTTCAAATTTTGAAAGTCCTTGTTAAAAACTGATGTTACGCAAATTGCTTTTAGCCTGTTTCAACAGGCTGATGATATTTTGCGTAACATCAGTTTTAAAATAGCCCTAAATCTTTAATTAATATACGGTCGCGCCTGAAGTAGAAAGATTCTTCCATTCATTATTCCCCATTCGATGTCCTGTTCATTTTTGTTGCCGAAGGACTTTTTGACGGCGTTGGCGACTTTGACTAATTCGCGCACGGTTTTGTCTGATAAAACTCGCCGTTCGGTTGAAACGGGCGTTTCTTTGAGTCCGCCGTTTTCGTCGAAGGTGATGATGTTTTCCAGATTTGAACGGGTCAGAACCTGCACTGAATTCGATTTCGGCGTGAACAGAATTTGTTCGGGAACTACTTTTGTTTTCGGTTTTGTGCCGCTGTTGTTGACTTGTTCGTTCGGATTCGTGATTTGCAAATTATGTCCCCACGCCGCGCTGATATAAACTGCGCCTTTGTTGTCCGCGTCAAATGGGTCTTTTGTAACCAGCACGCCACCGTTGTCCATATCAATTGCAAGTTGGATAAACGCCGACATATAAACGCCGTCGTGTTCGACAAAATTGCGTTCACGCGCTTCGTAAGCGTCAAAATTCCATAGCGAAGCCCAAACGGTTTTGACCGCTTCGATCAATTTGTCGGCTTCTTTGACGTTGGCAACACTCGTGTAAAGTCCCGCGCCGTTAAACTTTTGCAAATCTTCCGAATTTGACGAACTGCGAATAAACACACCTTTTCCACCGAGTTCGGCTTTCCATTTTTTGATGATTTCCGCCTTTAAAGTTTCGTCAAACGCGCCGTTTTGAATTTGTTTGCGAAATTCTTCAAGTTTTTGACGACGAACTTTCGGGTTATGGACAAAGTTAATATCATTCATTAGATTGTCAATGGCTTTGTCAAAACCGTTGTCTTCCATAAACTTGTCATAGAAATAAAACGGCACGGAAAAACCGTTCGGAACGGTTGCGCCGACTATTTTCGCGTTCATCAATTCGCCTAAATTCGCGGCTTTTGCGCCGTAAGCGATGCTGTCTTTGCGGCGCATTTCTTTTAATGACGCGAGGCGCGTAATCTTCAAATCCGACGGCGGCGATTTGAAAATCTCGTTTTTAACTTCGGCGGTTTTTTGATATTCATTCAAACAATCAGTCAAGCACGGCTCAATTTTGTAATCGGTTAATTTTGTTTCAAATCTAACCCAACTCCCATCATATTCCTTGAAAAGTTCCTGTGCGTTTTTGATATACGCATTTGGAATTCCCCAACCTTTTGCCAGCAAGTTGATATGCGACAGCGGCGTTGACGGTTGCGAGATAATAATGCCTTTGACGGGCGGCAAATTGAGCGGAAATTCGTTCAAAATCAAAATTTCGTTGTAGCCGATTTCAACCGTGTCATCCAATTTGTCAATAATGTGAATTCTGCCGATGCCTTCGGCAGTGTTGAGTGCGAGATATACCTGATTTTTGGAAATTTCGTCAGATGAAATGCGATTGATTCCCAAGTTTTCCGACAAATCTTCCTGTCGAATCGAGTTCGGTTTAAATGCGACTTCTTCAAAAAAAGTTTTGTTGATGATGTCGTAGGTTTGCTTGATTAAATTGGTGGGAACAAGGTCGCCTTCCCAAAATTCAAATGTGAATTTCTTGATCGGCGTTTGCCACGCCACCGTGCCGACGATAAAGCGTCGGTCATCGCGGATGTATGTGTTTTGAAAAAAGTCTTCGCCCTTCAAAACCATATAACCGGCGACGAGAAAATCTTTGTGAAAGCGGTATTTTTGCGAGTTGACGTAGTAGATTTTATTTTTATCGCGGCGGTCAATAATAAACATCGCGTGAGGCAGAGCATACGGCGTGTTTTGATGATAAACTCGCGCCATCAAGTCAAAATCTGCTTGCGATTTTATTGCGTTGAGGGCGCGTTTAGTCGAATCGGGCTTTTTCGACATTGCGCCCTGCGGTTCACGCGAAGGCGACGGCTTGCGCGTCAATTGCGCCGAAACCGACAATCCAAAACACAAAATAATTAACAATAAACTAATCTTTTTCATTTTTCTTTTTCACCTGACGGAAGACGGCGTTCAAATTTGAGCAACTGATTTTATACTAAGGCAAGAATTTTGTCGCGTTCCGATTCTTGACGTTCAGCAACCCGATTGATGGCGATTATTAAATCTCGATAATGCGCGTTGAGTTCTTTTACTTCTTCATTGAGTTTTTCAATTTGTTTGTCGTGCTGCTAGACATTTGTCGTCATTCTAAAAATTCTCGACAAAAAATCATAAATTTTTTCCAACATTATTTGCTCCTAAACCACGCTCAATCTTTCATTGTGCTTGGCTAAAGTAGCCAATTGTTTTTTAATATCTTTTTTTATCTCGGCAGTTTCTGCCTGTGATTTTGCAATTCTAGCTTCACGCGCCGGGCTTTCTTTCTCGATTCGCCGCAATACTTTTAGTGTTTCGTCCAAAAGATTTTCAATTTTTTTCTGTTCGTTTTCCGACATTTCAAAAGTAATTGTCTTTTCCATTGTTTTTACTCCTTATCGCCAACTATTTTACTATATTTCCCGTTCAAACTCACTTATTTTCGCAAAACATCTTCAATCGCATCGCAAGCGATTTGTGTGCCGTGGTCGGCTTTTACGATGTTGCTTGCTTCAACCGCGTTTGCTTGATAACTCAAATCTCCGAGCAATTCGCGCAACTCTTTTGCCGCCGTTTCCGCTGTGTATTTTTCACGCGAAATTGTCCGCGCCACGCCGATTCTCGCACATCTCGCGGCGTTGTCGGGTTGGTCGTGGCTGAACGGCATAATCAGTTGCGGAACGCCGGCGCGAAGAACTTGCGAGGTTGTGCCGACTCCGCCCTGATGCACGACGCAAGCCGCTTTTGGAAAAACTTGCGAATACGGCGCGTAGTCAAATCCAACAATATTTTCATTTAATAATTTCGGCGGCTGATTAAAAATGCCGTAAAGCAAAACAGCACGTTTGTTTAAAATTCGCGCCGCTTTTGCACTAAGTTCAAAAAAATCACGCGCATCCATTACCGCCGCACTTCCTAAAGTAAAAATTATCGGCGGTTCACCATTTTCTAAAAATTCGCGTAAATCTAAAGGCATTTTGCCCACATCGCTTTGCCCGTCGTAAAAGCAAAATCCGGTTTGCAAAGTCGGGATGTGCCAATCGGGTTGCGGTTTGCCGAGAACTTTGGAAAACATGGCGAGATGAAGCAAATCGGAGCATTTTCCGTCGAACAAAGGGTTGTGATTTTCGCTCAAACCGAGTTCGCGCCGAAATTCTCGGTAAGGCGCAAACCAAGATTCAACCATTCGACGAACAAGCATGAAAAGTCCGCCGTGAAAGGTCGCGCCGAGAAAGCGAAAATGCCGAAGCCATTGCGCTGTCGGTGGCACAATCGGGTCGTGTGGCGACATAAAAGAACCCGGCGCAAGGCTTGTCGTAATCCATTTAATTCCCGTTTTTTCGACCACCGACGCGGCGGCAAAAACGACTTCGCCCGAAATCAAAAGATCTGCGCCGTTCACAACTTTCGTCAAATCTTCATACATCGGACGAATATTCGGAATGAGAATTTCTCTGAGCAGTTTTTCCGTCCCGCTTTTCGCGTCCATCATTTGGCGGGCAAGTTCCCGGTCATCAAGATCAACATCAGGACGCAATGGATGAAATTCAAACTGAAGTGCGTCAATTTTTTCCCGATACACTTCCAAAGTGTTTATTACAATTTCGTGTCCACGCCGCCGAAGTTCAATCGCCAAAGCCAACAACGGATGCAGATCGCCAAGTGAACCGTAAGGCGCAATTACAATTTTCATATTAGCTTATTTCATCTTCGATTTGTGCTTCTGTTTCTCTTTGCTTCATTCGCTCACCGACCTGAAAACGATAGCTCAAAAAGAAACACACCGCGCCGAGAACGCCTGACACAAACATCGCGTCGCTGTTGTTTCTCCACAAAAAAAACGCGGCAATTCCCGCTAGAATCACCGCTAAAATTTGAAAAAATCTTTCCATTTTGTTCACTCGACCTTTATTTCTTCCCGCGCAATTTCGCTTGCCAAATTTCGCTTTCTGCGCTTTCTCCAAAGGTATCGCAAAACGAGATAGATTGGCAAAACGATGAACAAAAAGAACGGCAAAAGCGCGATAACAACCGTAACTAAACCCAAAATAAAACTCAACGCGGCATCAAATCCGTTGCCGATTGATTCTTTTAGCTGATTGAAAAAGCCTTGTGAGTTGGCGGAAAAAGCGGTTGGCGATTGGAGTTTTATTTTGATAGTCGAAAGGCTTGCTTGATTTTCAAGAAAACGCTTTCTGCCTTCGATTTTTTCGATCTCGCCGCGCACCTCTGCAAGTTCGCGCTGAACATTGAGCGCGTCTTCCACCGAATTTGACCGCTTCATTATCTCCAAAAACTGTTCTTCGAGTGCCTTTTTCGTTTTCAACTGCGCTTCGATGTCAATAAATTCTTCCGTTACGTCCTGACCTTTGACGGTTTCGACAATCACGCGGTTTGCCGTCTTGCGAATCTCGTCCAAAGTTTCATTAAACTTCGCGGTAGGAACGCGAATCGTCATCGTTACCGTGTCGCGTGTCGTCGCTTTGACATCGCTACTGCTTTGCGTTGATTCAATGACAAAACCGCCTTTGCTTTCGGCAATCGCGCTAATTTTTTGCTGAGTTTCTTCGGGCGAATTTGCCTCTAATTGCAAATCGGCGTTACGAATGATTTTGCGCTCAATCACAGTTGGAGCAGTTTGGCTTTTGTCAGTATCTTCAAGTGAGATTTTTTTGGCAGTCGGCTCTTCGCGTCCGCCTCCCGTATTTGCGGTACTAAACACTTTATCTTCGCTTTGGGCATTTGGTGAAATAGTTTTGTTAGTGTCATAGCTTGCCGATTCTTTTGCACAAGCCGTCAAAAATACAAACAATAAAAGGGCGATAAATTTAATTTTCTTCATATATTTTTCTCTTTTCAAAATAACCTTGACCAAAGAACGAATAAACTCACGGTGCCTTGCGGGCGACTTCTTTAAAACTTTCGCCCGCGAAAAATGCGCGGACAGCACTAAAAATGCGGCGCACGGCGCGAAAGACTTTGGGCGCAAACCACACGAAGAAAATTACGAAAATCACTAACACAATCGCAATCAAAACAGGCGCAAACACCGCCAGAATCGTGCCGACAAAGGCGATGACATCTTCAACCAAAGACAAAATCCAATTGGAAACAGGTTCGGGTGAAAGATTTGCGCCGGCGCGAACTGCCGCTTTTGTGCCGTGCGACGAAAGCGCGAGTCCACCGCCGAGAAGCGTTGCAATTATGCTGACACTTGCATCCATCTGTGTAGTTGCCGCATAAGCCATAATCGCGCCCGCCGGAACTCTAATAAAGGTGTGAACGACATCCCAAACGCTGTCAACGTAGGGAATTTTGTCGGCAAAAAACTCGACGGCATACAAAAACGCGGCAACGCCGATAATCCACCAATTATCCAAAATATCCAAACCGCCGGGAAGTTTTGCCAACCCGAACTTTTGCAAAACTCCCAAAACCGTTACCGTCGCATAAAGATTTATACCCGAAGTCCACGCCGAACCAAATGCTAAACTCAATGCCGAAAACCAATCCATAGCATTTCCTCCTTTTTCTTCACCAAAATATCAGATAAATTAACGAGAACCAAGATTGTAAAGTTGCGTGTCTGTGTGATAAATTCTCCAGTCGAACCAGTAATCCTTTAATACCGTAATTTTTTTGAGTTCTTTGCCCGAAAGTTCGCCGCTGATGGCTTTGCCCGAAAAATCCCAAACGCTTCCGGTTTCCGCGTCAACGATTTCGTTTGAATTCGGTTTGACAAAAAATTCCAGCGTTTTTCCGTCCAATTCCCGTTCAAAAGCGCGAACCGATTTTTTGTCTTTGGCGAGAAAAATAATAATCTCTTTTCCACCAACCGAATCGAGAATCGGACTTTGTTTTTCAATCGCCGAAAACGGATAAGCCTTTGATTTTCCGTTAATTTCCACGCCGACAACCAAAGTTCGCGGCTCAAGCGTTTTGTCTAATTCAGTCGAAATGCTGACCGGCATTTTCGCAACTTCGTTTTCCCAATCCGCCGATTCGAGTTTTTCGCCGTCGGGACGCAAGACACGACCGTTCGGATTTTCGCGTTTGAAAACGCCAAAGGAAATTTCGTCCATTGCGACGTTTTCGAGTTTTTGTCCTTTCAGTTTTCCTTGAATCGCTTCGCCCGAAATCTGTTGCCACCACGAACCTGTTTGTTCGTCGCGCATAATGAAATTCTGATTATTGATTCCGGCGAGATGAAATTTTAACGTCTGCCCGTTCACGACGGACTGCCACACAATTCCCGTGTGGCACAGCGTTCAGTAAGTCGCCGTAATCGGCGTTCCGCCCACAACATCTTGCGCGATATGATGATAAGCCATTTGCCGAACGGGTAAAGCGACCGCATCACTATTGATTTTTACAGCCAAAACCATTTCGTCATCCGCGACAAAATCGGTTTCAGAAACCTTCGCAAACTTCGCATTTTCAAGCGGATTAAACATCCATTCAAAATGATTCTGCCGCGCAAACCAAGTAAAAACGAAAATTATAAAAAGCGGAATAATTAAAGCCGCTTTGCCAAACCAACGCTTTGAATTTTTCCAGATAAAAACAGCTAAACCAATTGCCGCAAGCGCAAAAACAATCGTCAAAATCGGCGACCAACTTTTGAAAAAATACGAAATCTCAAGTTGTTTTTCTGTCTGCGCCGAAAACGGTTTGATAAACCAAACAGGCGTAAAAACCAGTTCGACAACTAACAATACAATCGCCAGTAAAATTAACCACGCCGTTTTAAGCCCGAATTTGGATTTCATAAATTTTCTAAGTTTTGCACTTTATCTTCCTCGTCGGTGTCTTTTTCTAAATTATCTTTTATCCTGAAACGCTGTAATAATGCAAAACTAAGTAGAAAAACTATTGGAGCAAAACATACTCCAACAAATTTGAAGAGAGAGAAAAAAGACAGACTCAAATAATTTATAAACAGCGAGAAATTAATGTTCCGTTGGTTATCAAGATACAGAAAAGATGCCATACACAAGTAAAGAAATGTCAAAATAACTGTAATGATAGAAGCAATTAAAGAGGCAATCAAAAAGTTTTTGCCTGTAGTTTTCATTCTGCTGTCTTTAAGCATTTTTAAGATTCCTCTTCTTCCGCACCGTCGCGTTTGATGCCGAATTTTTCAAGGCGATATTGCAGAGTGCGAAACGTCAGACCGAGCATTTTGGCAGATTTCGTGATGTTGTTATCGGTGCGTTCCATCGCTTGCATTATTAAACTGCGTTCGACATCTTCAAAATTCACACCTTCAGGCGGCAGTTTGAAAAGTTCGTCGGCTGAAACGGGTTTCAATTCCTGTGTCATTTCGGGCGGCAAATCTTCAATCGTAATCGTGTCGTTTTCGCACAAAAGCGTGGCGCGTTCGATTGCCGATTCGAGTTGACGGACATTTCCCGGATAACTGTAATCTTCTAACAGACGATTCGCCGGCGAACTGATTTTTATCTCGCGTTTGGTGTCACGGGTGTGTTTCTTCAAAAAATATTCGATTAAAACGGGAATGTCGGAACGCCGTTCACGAAGCGGCGGAATTTCGATGCTCAAAACATTGAGCCGATAATACAAATCTTCGCGGAAACGTCCGTCTTGCGTCATCTTTAACAAATCCCGATTGGTCGCCGCGACGACGCGCACGTCCGTGTTCATTTCCCGTGTTCCGCCGACGCGCCGAATCTGTTTTTCCTGCAAAGCGCGTAAGATTTTCGCTTGCAAAGAAATGTCTAATTCGCCGATTTCGTCCAAGAAAAGCGTTCCGCCGTCGGCGACTTCAAACAAACCTTTCTTTTCGCCGACCGCGCCCGTGAACGAGCCTTTTTCGTGTCCGAAAAGTTCCGATTCGAGCAGATTTTCGTTGATTGCCGCGCAATTGACGGCTTGGAATATTTCGCTTGAACGCAGTGAATTGGTGTGAATTGCCCGCGCAATCAATTCCTTTCCCGTTCCCGATTCGCCGCGAATCAAGACGGTTGAACTCGATTTAGCAACTTTCAAAATCAGTTTTTTCACCTTATCCATTTCAGGCGAATCGGAAATAATTTCCGCGTCAAGCGTCGTCAATTTGTTCAAAGCGCGGGAAATCGTATCAAGCAGTTTTTCGCGGTCGTAAGGCTTTTGTAAATAATCAAACGCGCCCAAACGCAGTGCATCAACCGCCGAATCAACCGTGCCGTGCGCCGTTAATAAAAGGACGATAATTGATTTATCAAAATCGGTGAGTTCTTTCAGTAACTCTAAACCGCTCATTCCCGTCATTTTCAAATCGGTCAACACGAGGTCAAATTTGCGGTCGGCAACAAACTTCATCGCCGCTTCGCCCGAACTCGCCGTCGTTACGTCGTAACCTTCGCCCGACAAAATCATCTCCAAAATCTCGCGCTGAGATTTTTCGTCATCCACTACTAATATTGATTTTCTAGCCATAAAATTTTCCTTGCTATTATATTTAAATAAGAGTATCAGTAGTTCCAAATTTGGTTAATTTCAGTTCAACATTTCTATTTTATTGACTAACCCATACAAATTTTCGATTGCTTTTCTCAAGAAATTCACCAATCTTTTCTGCCGAAATTCTTGTTTATTCCACACTCTTCTTCCAACTTGCGCTTTTCTTGTCCATCTCTCTTGTAATTCTTGCCAAATATTCGTCAACAAAAAACTCATTCCCATCA
>JANOXW010000038.1:0-8842 GCA_031418635.1 Acidobacteriota bacterium | reverse complement strand
TATTCAAATAGGAGAACTAAAATGAAAAATTTTGAAAATTTCAGGCGGTCAATCAAACTAAACAAACGCCGATTGTTTTATCTATTGTCCGTTTTTGCGCTCTTTGGAATAGTGAGTCTTTTTATCTGGCAACCAACGGCGGAAATGCAGGATAAAAACGAAAGCGAGTGGCGTATCCAAAACATTAAGGGAGATATTCCTCCGAACGATGTCGTACCAACAACTAGAATTCCTTCCATTACGGCAAGTACTAATATGGGTTCGGGATTCGGCACTAACATTCAGAACACCGTTAATGGCGTGGGGCTTTCATCACTGAGTTTGACGGCGACACATGCCCCGACCGTTCCAACTAATTCCTGGGTTTCAGCAGGTGCGCTTACGGGCACTGTTACGTTTAATCTGGGCGGAGTCATGACGGTGGACAGCTTTTCTTTTTGGAATCAGAATGGAGGCGGACCGGGAGCCAACGGCTCCACCGGGATTCAGGGAGTAGCCGTTTCTACGTCAATAGACGGAATTACATTTACCCCGTTACCTGGAGGTCCTACCTCGTTCGCACAGGTTACAGCAAATGCTAATGTTCTCCCTCAGATATTCAACTTCACTCCGGTTTCAGCGAGCTTTTTCCGGTTCACAGTCCTAAGCAACTATGGTGATCCTGCTCAAACTGGGTTTGCCGAGGTTGGTTTCAACGCGGTGACCGGCACGCCGACACCAACTCCGACACCAACTCCGACTCCGACTCCGACACCAACGGCTATACCAACATCAACTCCAACGGCTACACCAACGCCAACACCAACAGCTACTCCAACTCCGACACCGACACCAACTCCGGGCAATGTTTGCACTCCGACCTCGACGGTTTCTGAAGGCGATCTGTTCCCCGGTGGTATCGTTTCCTTTGGCGTTACAACTGGCGCAGGTTCGGTTACAGTTGATCACGTCAACGCCGGAACGGGACTTCAATCCTTGACGGTAGTTGGAACTCCGACGAATGCGGTAGTTACAATTCCGCCATTTACAGCGGGAACGCAGATGCCTGTGGTGGTAACATTTACAACTCCGACTCCGGGATTAGCGGTTGACTTTACGTTGAGAGCGGCAAGCACATTCCATGCGGCATTCATTCGTGTCCGTTGTATGGAAACTTGCACACCAACAACGACAGTAACGGAAGGCGATTTGTTCCCCGGCGGAATCGTTTCATTCGGCATATCGAGTGGACCGGGAACGGTAACGGTTGATCACGTCAATGCCGGAACAGGATTGCAATCATTAACGGTGGTGGGAACACCAACCAATGCAACGGTATTTATTCCTTCATTCACGGCAGGAACACAAATGCCGGTAGTGGTTGGATTTTTACCGACAAACCCGGCACTTCCCGTTGATTTCACGTTGCGGGCGGCAAGCACATTTCACGCGGCAAATATCCGTGTGCGATGCGGAACACCGCCGCCACCAATTGCTTCGAGTAAATAAAGAGCGTGAAATTCACGAGTAACAAATCAAGCCGTCGGAATGTCATATATTGACGGCTTGGTTTAATAACTCATTTTACACGGAGATATTTTTTCATCTTGTCGCCAACGGCGACCAACATTATAGCGTAGGGTGCAACGAGCGTGAGCGAGAACCCTACGTTACCTTAATCAGTCAATCGCTCGCCGAAGGTGAGCAACAACAAAATTGATTGTTCGACACTTTCAGCGTCGGGTTGAATAGTTGACAAGAACGTAGGGTTACGGCGCAACGCCTTCACCCTACGCTATATTGTTAATCGCCTTTGGCGACAAGAAACACAATTTCAGCCATCAAACATCAGGGTTTTAGGAAGTTGGATTTACCAATAATTATCGAGAATCGCATCGTTTCAATTTGAGTTTTCTCTTTGCTTTTTTCTTGACATTATTTTTATTCGGTTTATCTGCTGAACATTTTCAAACTTTCGCAAAACTTTTATCTTCCACGCTCAGAGAACTCCACCAAAACTATGCCTAATGAAACAGGACACGCCCGTAATATCGAAAATTTCCAACGCTTGATCAGTTTTGTAACCGCTTACGGCGCGATTTATAATCCGACGAATGCTTTAATTTTGCTTGTCGCGCTCAATGCTAAGTTGACGGCTGCGAATGCTGAACTCGATAATGTCAGCGCGATGCTGATGCCTTTTAAGTTTGCCGTTAATGAACGCGAAATCGCGTTTGAGCCGTTGTCCAAATTGGCGACGCGCATTGTTAATGCTTACGCGGCGACCGGAACTGATGAAAAGAATGTCGCTGATGCGAGAACTTTCGTTCGTAAAATTCAAGGCAAACGCGCCACGCCGAAAGTCAAAGATGATCCGACGACACCCGCCGATGAATCGGCGCAAAGCATTTCGGCATCGCAGTTGAGTTATACGCAACGGCTCGGACATCTGGAAAATTTGCTCAATTTGCTTGGCAATGATGCGCTCTACGCGCCCAATGAAGCCGAACTGCAAATGGTTACATTGTCGGCGATGGCGAATGATTTGAAAGCCAAAAACGGCAACGTGATAAACGCTTTGACACCTTTGAGCAATGCGCGGATTGCACGCAATGATGCGCTTTATGCCAAAGATTCGGGAATGTTGGCACTGGCGGCATTGGTCAAAAAATATGTCAAAAGCCTGTTCGGTGCTGAATCGGCGCAGGTTAAACAGATTAATGAGTTGGAATTCAAAGTTCAAAAGGATAAATAAACAAGTGATTTGAGTGAAATAACCACCGCTTTGTGGAATAAGTCAGTAGCAACACAGAACAAAGCCTTAGCAATGATTGATAAAGCCTTAGCAATGAGTGATAAAGTCTTAGCAACGAGTCATAAAGCTCTAGCAACAAAGAATAATCCTTTAGCAATAAGGTATAAAGCCTTAGCAACGAGGAAGAAAGCCTTAGCAACTAGCAAAAAAGCCATAGCATCATTGCATAAGACGTTAGCATCGTCTGATATGACTATGGCTTTGAGGAAAACTGTAAAATGATTGATAGATTTGCGCGGTGCATTGGTCTGAAATGAGTTGGTTGACCTTTAGAATTAGTTCGGGATGAACGTAGTAAGATACCATTTAATCATTTGTTCGCCGAAAAGTAAGGCGATGATCGTGCCGGTGCCGAGAAAGATTCCGAACGGAATTTGGGCTTGAAAATCTTTTTCTTTTTGACGTGAAATCATAAAAACCCCGACAACTGCGCCCGTAAATGCGCCGATAAAAATC
Source organism: Acidobacteriota bacterium (assembly GCA_031418635.1). Lineage (GTDB taxonomy): Bacteria > Acidobacteriota > Blastocatellia > Pyrinomonadales > Pyrinomonadaceae. Next base: position 5,592 of record JANOXW010000038.1, on the reverse strand, counting down.
GTCAAAAGCGTCAAACGCCAACCGAGAAGCGCACCGACGGCGAACATCATTTTGACATCGCCTAAACCCATCGCGTCAACTCCGCGCAAGCGTTTCCAAATCTCGCCGACCAACCATAAAGAACCGCCGCCGACAAGTCCGCCGAACACTGCGCCAACCAACGAAACCAACCAAAGCGGATAATCTTGCATTTGATTAAGCGGATAAATTGCCAAATCGGAAAAATATGAATCGTTAATAAATAGTGGAAAAATAAGACGAACGAGAAGTGCGAAAACTAACAACGGATAAGTTATCACGTTTGGCAAAATCATATTTTCAGCGTCAATAAAAATTAGTGCAACGATTGATGCGACGAAAATTAAACTGACAGGCAAAAACGCAGTAAAGCCGATTTGCCAAAAAACCAACACGAAAAGAATCGCGGTCAGAAGTTCGACTGCCGGATAACGCGCCGAAATCGGGTTTTGGCAGTTGCGGCATTTTCCTCTCAGAATCAACCAACTAAAAAGCGGAATGTTGTCGTAAGGTTTGATTGCATTTTTACAGTTTGGGCAAGCCGAATTTGGAAAAACGATTGATTCTTCAAGCGGAACGCGGTGAATCACCACGTTTAGAAAACTCCCGACTGCCGCGCCGAACAAAAATGTAAAAATATAACCGACAATTTCGGGCATACCAGTAGCCGTTTCAAAAGTAGATAAAAGAATTTGCATTAAAACCTCAAAAATAAAACAGGTAATTTGATTTGAATAGTCAGATGTGAATAGAAAAGAGATGTCCGAAACACCACTTTTCTATCATAACTTTTTAGCTCTGAAAGGAAAAGAGTTTTTTTAGTTGAGATTTAGTAATTTTTTCAGATTATCGGGTTGGGCTGACAGTCGAGCTATTATCATTATTACCGCCTGAAAGTCCGATAATTGCGCCAATGGCAACGGCTCCGACAATGGCAAGCGTTATCAGAACTAATTTACTTGAACCTGATCCACCGGATTGTGCCGGAGGATTATTATTCGCATTTGTATTTTGGGCGACCGGTAATGTTTGACCTGCGGCAACTTTAATGCCATTGAACATTACCTCGCCGGAAAGGGTTTGCACTCGCACTCTATTATTCACAAAATCAATATTTACTACTGTTTCTTGGTTCAAATCAGAATTCGTAATTGTTCCGTCAGGTGTCAGAATATTTAGTTTTGTGTTTGGCAAGACATTGAGAGTCATTTTCCCCGCCCAAAAATCACCAGAAATGTTAGATTTCTCAAAAAACAAATTAAGCGTTGTCATCGGTGCGAGCTTGACAATGCCGGTTTTAGCCAAAGTAATTTGGGCAGATACTTGGATTGGAGTTACGATGCTGGCAGGCGACATAATCGAACGTCCGCTAATCACATTTTCGCCGTTTATGACAATGTATTTTTGAGCTTTTGACGATAAACTTTCGACAGTAACTTCGCCCATCAGCCTACTCTGCGCCAACATTATTTTTGGTGATGTAACTAAAATTGCAAAAAGTAAAACGAGGCTAATAATTTGATAACACTGGGTTTTTATATAATTCATTTTTTTACAGCTAAGATTTTTTAAATTGAATCTAATTACTTTTACAATTAAATTTTTGTAATGTCAATTTTTTACAACGAAAGCAATGACAGGGTTGAAAACTTAAACAATTGGTGGTTTCCCAAAGATACACGCTTTGTCATTCATTTGCAACGCATGTTTTGCGGGATGATTTACAAGCACTTTTTGAATCAACATTGCTTGGGTGTGAGAAGTCTGCTTGACGTTTGACACCGTTTTGCGCTTACTCTTAAATTGTGTTCAAAAAGCGAAACAACCAACTCGAAAGAATAGACACGGGCGATTATACGCCCGAAGAATACGAACAATTTTTGCGCGAAATCAGCCGTGTCAATCGGTTTGCGGGCGATAATTTGACTCTTCGGAAAACTCTTTTGCGCGAAATCGAGCGCGAAAATCTGCAATCCTTTTCTGTTTTAGATGTCGGCGCGGGTTCAGGCGAACTGCTTCGCACGATTGCCAAATTTGCGCGGAAACAAAATAGAAAAGCCGATTTATGCGGTTTGGAATTAAATGTGCGTTCCGCTACTGCAATTTTGGAAGAATCGAAAAATTTTACGGGAATTCGCGCTGTCCGTGGCGATGCTTTAAATCTACCATTTGCCGATAATGCGTTTGATTACGCGATTTGTTCGCTCTTTACACATCATTTTACGAATGAAGATATTGTCCGAATTTTAGATGAAATGGCGCGGGTTTCGCGTCGTAAAATTTTTGTCATTGACCTTCACCGTCATCAAATTGCGTATTATTTTTACACCACTGTTGGCAAAATTTTTATTCATAGTTCGCTTGTTCGGGAAGATGGCGCGCTTTCGATTTTGCGTTCGTTTAAACCGTCGGAACTCGAAAAACTCGGTCAAACGGCAAATCTTGCGGAACTTTCAGTCGCCCGACATTTTCCATTTCGCTTGGTTTTACAGGCAAAGAAAGATGTTCCAAAATAATTGTGATAAATTAAAGTTTTTGAAATGACAAATTCAATCTTAATCGTTGACGATGAACGCGGTATCCGTGAAACTCTGCGCGGAGTTTTGGAGGATGAAGGGTTTGACGTGGAAACCGTCGAATCGGGCGAGGCGTGTCTGAAAGCGGTTGAAGCAACGAATTTTGGTTGTATATTGCTTGATGTTTGGTTACCGCAAATTGACGGTTTAGAAACGCTAAAACGCTTGCGCGAAAACGGCAACGATTCCGCTGTCGTGATGATTTCGGGACACGGCAATATTGAAACTGCCGTTAATGCAACAAAACTCGGCGCGTTTGATTTTATAGAGAAACCGTTGTCTATCGAAAAAACCGTTCTGACCGTCAGAAATGCGTTGAAGCAACGCGAACTTGAGCGCGTCAACGCTAATCTTGCCGAACAACTCAGTCAAGAATATGAAATGATTGGCGCGTCAGTGGCGATGCGGGCGTTGCGAAAACAAATCGCCATCGTTGCACCGACTGATGGCAGAGTTTTGATTTCGGGCGAATCAGGAACGGGCAAAGAACTCGTAGCAAGAGCGATTCACGCCCAATCAAAAAGAAAATCCGCGCCGTTTATCGAGATAAATTCCGCCGCGATTCCCGAAGAATTGGTCGAATCTGAACTTTTCGGACATGCGAAAGGTGCGTTTTCAGGCGCAACTACGGCGAAAAGAGGGAAGTTTGAATTAGCCGACGGCGCAACCTTGTTTTTGGACGAAATCGGCGATATGTCGCCGCGTGTGCAAGCGAAAATGTTGCGCGTTTTGGAAGAGCAGAGATTTGAACCCGTTGGGAGCAATACGCCTGTCAAAGTTGATGTGCGCGTGATTTCAGCGACCAATAAACCGTTGGATGAACTAATCGAAAACGGGAATTTTCGCGCCGATTTGTTTTATCGGCTGAATGTCATTCCGTTTCAGATTCCGCCGCTTCGTGAACGCCTCGAAGACGTGCCGCTTTTGGTCGAACATTTTAATCGCAAATTCTCGGCTGATTATGGCAAAAAGCCGAGAATTTTTTCAACCGAAGCGATAGAGCGTTTGCAACATTATGTTTGGTTGGGAAATGTGCGTGAACTTCGCAACACGATTGAGCGCGTCGTCATTATGCACGGCAAACAAAAAGTTACAGCAGACGATTTGCCCGAACTGAATAAAAAATCTGAAACGCCCGCTTCCACGTTTCGCTTTCCGTCGTTCAAAGAAGCTAACGACGCTTATCAACGCGAATTTATTCTCCATAAACTTGCTGAATCCGACGGTAATGTTTCTAAAGCCGCCGACGCGATGGGCGTTGATCGCAGTCATCTTTATCGGCGAATGAAAAATTTAGGGATTAGAGCGAGTTCTGAATAGGTTCAAGGTTCAAGGTTCAAGGTTCAAGGTTCAAAGATTAAATCTGAAACCAGAAACCAGAAACCTTGAACCTTGAACCTTGAACCTGAAAGATGTTTGCAAAATTTCAACTATTTATTTCTGCTTGCGTCTTTTTCTTGTTATACTAAAATCGGAATTTGCAACTTTGGCGAATTTACAATCGTAGAGTTGTGTCGTAAGTTCTTTTATACACAAATTTTTGAGGAGCAGATAAGAAAAATGGGACTGTGGGCGAGAATAAAAAGATTGTTCCGTGCCGGAACAGGGGCGGCATTGGATAAGGTAGAAAACCCCGAAATGGTGTTGCAACAAACCATCCGCGATATGCGCGATCGTGTTCCCGAACTTAATAGCTCGGTAGCGCAAGTTATGGCGACTGAACGGCTTTTGGCGAAAAATAAAGAAAATCTCGAAGCCCAAGTCGTTGATCTCGATTCTAAAATCAAGGCTTCGGTCAAAATGGGACGTGATGATATTGCGACGGCGTATATCGGTCAATTGCAACAGGCGCAGCTAGATTTAGTGAGAACTTCGGCGCAAACCGAACACGCTGCTAATGCTTCAAAACAAGCCTTGAAAGCGCGTGATAATTATGTGCTGAATATGAAAAAGCGCACCGCCGAAGCGATGCAACTCATCAGCGCGTCAAAACAGGCAAAATTGCAAGAACAACTCGCGCAAACGATGGAAACTTTTGACATCGGCGACGATGCTTCGACATTTAATGAAATGCGCGAAAAAATTGACCGGCGCGTTGCCGCCGCCGAAGCTAAACTCCAACTCGGTTCGAGTTCGGTTGATACGCAAATGCAAGACATCGAACGCGAAGCGATGGATATCCAACTACAAGACAAATTGCTCGAATATAAACAAAATATGGGCTTACTCGGAAGCGGAGCAAACCCCGCTGGCAAACAGATTTCCGCCGCTTCGGAAGTAAAAAATGAAGCCGAAATGCTTGACCAAGTTCTTCTCAATGAAGCCAACGAACAAAAATGAGTGTTACTGTTGCCGAAATAAACAAAACTTTCGTCTTGCCGTCATCAAAAAAAAACGGCGGAAAAGAGGGTTTTTATCCTGAATCGGATAGAAAGCCTGTGGCAGAAACAGATGTTCACCGCGAGTTGATGTCAACTCTAATTGCGTCTTTGAAAGCCTTTTTTGATGATAGAAATGATGTTTATGTAACAGGAAACATAATGTTTTATTACGAAGAAGGCAATCCGCGAACTTCAATCTCGCCCGATGTGATGATAGTCAAAGGCGTTCACAAAAAATTGCGCCGCACTTTCAGACTTTGGGAGGAAAATGTTCCCGACGTGATTTTTGAATTATCTTCGCGTAAAACTCGTAACGCTGACTTTGAAAAAACATATTTATTTTATGAAGGTTTCGGTGTGAAGGAATATTATATTTTTGACTCCGAATACCATTATCTACCCAAAGAACCGCTTTTTGCTTTTCATTTAAAAGGCAAATTGTTCAAAAAGATGAAGGTCGAAAAAGGTAAAATCTTTAGTCCATCTTTGAATTTGGAAATTGTGAACACAAACGAAACGCTTCGGCTTTTTAATCCCGAAACACGAGAGTTTTTGCCAACAATGAAAGAATTAGAATCAGAAATCGAACAATTAAAAGCGGAATTAGCGAAACTCAA